>NZ_JBFTZS010000011.1:0-25286 GCF_056406675.1 Caulobacter sp. P1_B12_2
GGGATGAGCGGATCTATAATTACTCCCGCGTGAAGCTCGCCGGGATCTCCGGGTTCGCCCCCGCCTTGCCCCACAGCAAAATCTCGTTGCCCCACGGGTCGCGGAAGGCGTGGTTGTAGCCGTTGAACTCGGCCCAGTAGTGGTCGCGCCACAGCAGCTGGGCGCCCAGTTTCACGGCCGTGCCCAGGATGCGGTCGGCGCTGTCGTCGTCGCTGATCAGCACCCAGATGCGCGGCTTGCGGCCTTCGGTCGACAGGCCGCGCGGTTCGACGCCGGCGGGCTCGGGGTGGGGACGGGCGTTGGCGGCCTTGAAGATTCCCAGGTGCAGGTTGCCGATCTCGCTGTCGGCGCCGTCGGGCTTCTTGAAGAAGCCGCCGGGCACCATGCGGTGGTACTCGCCCTGGGGCCGGGCGTCGTTCTCCCAGCCGAACACCTCGGCGTAGAACTTGCCCGCGGCGTCCGGGTCTTCCGAGGCCAGGTCGACGAAGATCAGGGTGTTGGTCACGGGCGGTCCTTTAAGCGAAGGGGCCGTCGGCGAAGCCGATCGACAGGGTCAGGTCTTTCCAGGCGTCGATGTCGGCCTGCAGGCCGGCGGCGGCGTAGCCGGCGTATTTCAGGGCGTCTTCGCCCAGCAGCAGATGCAGGGGCGGGGCGGCCTCGTCGGCGATGGTCAGGATGGCCTGGGCGGCCTTGGCGGGATCGCCGGGCTCGGCGCCGGCGTGGTCGGCCATGATCCGCTCGGCGTCGCGGGCCAGGCCGTCATAGTCGGCGATCTTGTCGGCGACGATGGCCTTTGAGCCGGTCGAGAAGCTGGTGCGCAGGCCGCCCGGGGCGACGTTGGTGACCTTGATCCCCAGTTCGGCGACCTCGGCGGCCAGGGTCTGGGTCAGGCCTTCCAGCGCCCACTTGCTGGCGCAGTAGATCCCGGTGCCGGCCCAGACCGCCAGGCCCGAGACCGAGGTGACGTTGATGATCCGCCCGGCCCGGCGCGCCCGCATGGCCGGCAGCACGGCCTTCAGCATCGCCAGTGGGCCGATGACGTTGGTCTCGAACTGGACGCGGACCTCGTCGAGCGAGGCTTCCTCCACCGCCCCGACCAGGCCGTAGCCGGCGTTGTTGACCAGGATGTCGATCTGGCCGGTGATCGACTCCGCGTTGGCCACGCCGTCGCGGACGGCCGCCTCGTCGGTGACGTCGAGGATCAGGGCGTGGCCGCCCAGCGCCCTGAAGGCGTCGGCGGCGTCGGCCTTGCGCACCGTGCCGACGACGGTGTCGCCGCGCGCCAGGGCCGCCAGGGCGATCTCGCGCCCGAGCCCGCCGGAAACGCCGGTGATCAGCCAGGTCTTGGTCATGTGTCGTTCCAACTCGTCACTAAAGTCGTCATCCCGGACAAGCGAAGCGCCGATCCGGGACCGCCGGAAGCGCGGCGCTCAGGCGTCGGTCCCGGATCTTCGCGCTGCGCGCTCGTCCGGGATGACAGGCCTTGTGAACTAGTAAGGCTTGTCGCCCTTCACCCACAGGCGGTGCATGGTCCGGAAGTACTTGGTGTCGTCGTACAACGTGCCGGTGTGCAGGGTGCAGCGGTTGTCCCACATCAGCAGGTCGCCCTTGGCCCACTTGTGGCGGTAGACGAAGTCGTCGCCGGTCATGAACGCCACCAGCTCGTCGATCAGGGCCAGACCCTCGGGGCCGGGCTTGCCGATCACCTCGGTCACCGTGCCGGTCGAGGGCCACAGGGCCTTGCGGCCGTCGGCGGGGTGGGTGCGGATCAGCGGGTGCTCGACGTCGGGATTGGCGGCTTCCAGCTCGGGCGACAGGTTCTGCTGCTGGCCGAACTGCCGGGTGGCCATGAAGTGCTTGTAGCTGTGGTGCAGGCTCAGCGGCAGCAGCTCGGCCTGCTTCTCCGGCGACAGGGCGTTCCAGGCGGCGCAGCCGTCGGCCAGCAGGGTGTCGGAGCCCTCGTCGGGCACCTCCACCGCATAGAGCATGGTCAGCATCACCGGCTCCGGCTTGTAGCTGTAGTCGGTGTGCCAACCGACGCCGTCGTTGTGGGCGCCGATTGGCTTGCCGTCCACGACCCGGTTGCTGAGGATGAAGATCTTCGGATAGCCGGGCAGGGTGAAGCGGGTCTGGGTGTGATCTTCCGGATCGCCGAACCGGCCGATGAAGCGCATCAGGTCGTCGGGCGTCATCGTCTGGCCGGGCACCACGACGGCGCCGTGGCGATGGAAGGCGGCCACGACCTTGTCGATCTCGGCGTCCGACGCGGACGGCAGGTCGAGGTCGTGGATCCGGGCGCCGAAGCCGGGCTTCAGTTCCGAGATCGTCAGGTCGTCGGCGAGCGTCATGTCCACGGGCGCGGTCCTTTGGAAGCTGTCTGGATCTGAACCTAGGCTTGCTCTTAAGGCGCGTCTTGTCCCTACGCGCCCGATCCCTTTCCGTGCGCGTCCTGCAAAGTTCTGGATGCGCGGACGTTGCGCGACTTTTGCTCATTTCCGCCCGAGAACCCGGCGGCGACGCCCGCGCTCCAGGCGATGGCCAAGTTATCGTGCGCGCTGGTGCAAGACCGGTGTGCGCGCCGCGCCTAGCCTTCGTATCGATCTGTCGAAGGAGCGCATCCGCCATGGGCCTCACGCCCGCCCCCCATTTGAATGACGCCTTCTTCGACGGCCTGTCGCGCTCGATGCTCGACGTCGACGCGGCCGAGACCCTGCCGCCGGCCTGCTACACCGACGCGGCCTTCTACGACTTCGAGAAGGAGGCGCTGTTCAATCACGAATGGCTGTGCGTGGGCCGCGTCGATTGGGTGAAGGAGCAGGGCGACTACTTCACCACCACGATCATCGGCGAGCCGATCATCGTGACCCGCAATCGCTCCGACGAGATCAAGGCGATGTCGGCGGTGTGTCAGCATCGCGCCATGCTGGTGGCCGAGGGGCGGGGCAACACCCGCGGCTTCGTCTGCCCCTATCACCACTGGGTCTATTCGCTGAACGGCGACCTGGTGAACGCGCCCGCCATGGAGCGCACCTGCGACTTCAACAAGAAGGCCATCAAGCTGCCGACCTTCAAGGTCGAGGTCTGGCTGGGTTTCATCTTCATCAATTTCGACGAGGCCGCGCCGCCCCTGGCCCCGCGCCTGACGGCGGTCGAAGACGCCATCGCCAATTTCGACCTGTCGAACGCCGAGGGCCTGAGCCCGCCGATGACCGGCCAGTTCGCCTGGAACTGGAAGGTGATGTTCGAGAACAACAACGACGGCTACCACGCCAACAAGCTGCATCGCGGCCCGCTGCACGACTTCATCCCCAGCGAGCTGTGCAGCTTCCCCGAGGCCGCCGAGGGCGACGCCGGCTTCCTGCGCTACAACGGCACCACCCATGCCGACGCCAGCTTCAACCCCACCCAGAAGGCGGTTCTGCCGATCTTCCCCAAGCTGTCGGACGAGGACCGCAACCGCGCCACCTTCGCCAACATCCCGCCGACGCTGTCGCTGGTGATGACCAGCGACATGGTCATCTACCTGATCCTGCGCCCGACCGGCCCAGAGACTATGGAGCAGGACACCGGCATCTTGGTCGCCCCCGGCGCCACCGAGACGCCCGGCTTCGAGGAACGGCTGGAGATGATCATGACCTCGGCGGGCAAGATCATCGCCCAGGACATGCACGTCGACGAACTGGTCCAGGTGGGGCTTCGCTCGCGGTTCGCGGTGCGCGGTCGCTACTCCTGGCAGGAGGGCGCTCAGGTGCAGTTCAACCGCTGGCTCACCCCACGCTACCAAAAGGCCTGGGCGGCTGTGAAAGAAGGAGCCGCCGCATGAGCCGGACGCCCGTCGTCTTCTTCGGTCACGGCAGCCCGATGATCGCCCTGGAGACCAACGACACCACCAAGACCTGGAAGGCCATGGGGGCGACGTTCGGCAAGCCCAAGGCCATCCTCTGCATCTCGGCCCACTGGTTGACCCAGGGCGTCGGCGTCACCGCCATGACCGCCCCGCGCACCATCCACGATTTCGGAGCTTCCTTCCCCAAGGCCTTGTTCGACGTGCAGTATCCGGCTCCGGGCTCGCCCGAACTGGCGGCGCGGGTGCGGGACCTTCTGGCGCCGCAAACGGTGACGCTGGACCAGCAGGCCTGGGGCCTGGACCACGGAACCTGGTCGGTGCTGAGCAAGGCCTACCCCGACGCCGACGTGYCGGTGGTCCAGCTCAGCATGGACGCGACCAAGCCGCCGGAATGGCACTTCGAGCTGGCCAAGCGCCTGGCGCCCCTGCGCGACGAGGGCGTGCTGATCATCGGCACCGGCAACATCGTCCACAACCTGCCGGCCATGAACTGGGGCGAGCGTCACTGCGCGCCCTACGACTGGTCCCAGCGGTTCAACGACTACATCAAGCAGGCGATCGTCGACGATGCGCCCGAGCGGGCGGTGAACTTCGCCTCGCAGGGCCAGGACGCCGCCAAGTCGGTCCCGACCCCCGACCACTACTGGCCGCTGCTCTATGTGCTGGGCGCGCGCCTGCCCGGCGACGTGGCCAGTTTCGCCCCTGACCACATCGAGCACGGCTCGCTGAGCATGACGTCCGTCACGCTCGCCGCCGCCACCTGACCGGAGACACCTGGATGCCCTTCATCTGCGAACCCGGCCAGACCCGTCCCGACGTCCTGCCCGGCGCCCTGCACACCCTGAAAGCCACGCCCCAGACCATCCACTGGGGCTATTTCGACCCGTCGATCAAACCGTCGTTGCGCATCAAGAGCGGCGACCTGGTCAGCGCCGAGGCCATCACCCACCACGCCGGCGACGCGCCCGACCTGATGATGGACGAGGCGGTCACTCGGATCTTCACCGAGGTCCCCGAGGACGACCGCAATCCCGGCGTCCACATCATGACCGGCCCGATCTACGTGGAGGACGCCAAACCCGGCGACGTGCTGGAGGTGCGCTACCTGCGCATGGTCCCGCGCAACAACTACGGCTCCAACCTCGCGGCCAACTGGGGCTATCTCTACAAGGAGTTCGGCGAGAAGGAGCGGGTGACGATCTACGAGCTGGATCAGAACACCAACACCGCCAGCGCCCTCTACGCCTACGACTTCGAAGGCAAGTACCTGATCCCGGGGACGATCACCAACTGCCCCGAATGCGACCGCCAACCGGCGCTGGGCGGGGTGCGGGTGGCGGCCCGTCCGCACCTGGGCACGGCCGGCGTGGCGCCGGCCGTCGACGGCCGGGTCAGCACCATCCCGCCCGGCGCCCACGGCGGCAATATCGACAACTGGCGGATCGGAGCGGGGGCGACGATGTACTACCCCGTCCAGGTCGAGGGCGGGCTGTTCTCGATCGGCGACCCTCACGTGTCGCAAGGCGACGGCGAGATCTCCGGCACGGCCATCGAGAGCTCGCTGAACGTCCTGATGCAGATCGTCCTGCGCAAGGACTTCGTCTCGCCCGGCCCGCTGCTGGAGACGCCAAAGTACTGGATCGTCCATGGCTTCGACGAGGATCTTAATGTCGCCATGCGCGACGCCTCGCTGAACATGTTGACCCTTCTGTCCGATCACGTCGGGCTGTCGAAGAACGACGCCTATTCGCTGATGAGCGTGGCCTCGGACTTTGGCGTCACCCAGGTGGTCGACGGCAAGCAAGGCTGCCATGTGCGCATCCCGCGCGACATCTTCCCCAGGATGAAGGGCTAGTGGGCTCCATGAAGGCCTGGTCGTTCAGCACCGACAGCCATCCCCGCTCGGAGCGGGCGCAGGCCTGGCGTGAGGCGATGAGCCTGCTGGGCCTGCCGATCGAGGGCCTGTCGGACGCCGAGCCGGCCAGCGCCTCGGTGGTGTGCCTGACCTCGCCCCTGGGCATCGAGTTCGCCCTGGTCGAGGCCGGCGCCCAGGCGATCTCCGGCCGCCTGTCGGGCCAGCCGGCGGCGGTGTGGCTGGCGGTGCTGCTGAGCGGCGAGGCGACCCTGGTCACCGACGACCTGGCCGACGAGTTGACGCCCGGCGACATCGCCTACGGTCCCACCGGCCAGGCCGCGGCCCTGCGGCTGGAGACCCGCTGTCGGCTGATGTTCGTCCGCGCCCCGCGCGTGGCGCTGGACCATCGGCTGATCACGCCGGTCAGCTTGCGGGTCGGACGGCTGCAGGCGGCTACCGGCGTGGCCCACATCCTGTCGGGCCTGCTGCGGGCCACGGCCGATGGGCTGGAGGACTTGACCGTCGACCAACTTCGCCCGGTCGAGCTGGCCCTGACCGAGTTCCTGGCCATCTGCCTGGTCGAGGGCGGGGCGGCCAGCGACGTGCTGGGCGCGGGGGCCGGCGCCCCGACCGCCCACCTCCAGCGCCTGTGCCAGACCATCGAGACCCTGCTGCCCGACCCGGACCTGGACCTGCGCCGGGTGGCCGACGAGGAGGGGGTCTCGCCCCGCTACGTCCAGAAGCTGTTCGCCAGCGCCGACGAGACCTTCAGCCACTATCTGCGCACTCGACGGCTGGAACGCTGCCGCACCGACCTGGCCAGCCCGCAGCATGCGCGGCTGTCGATCTCCGAGATCTGCTTCCGCTGGGGCTTCAACGGCTCGGCCCACTTCAGCCGGGCGTTTCGCGACCAGTACGGCCTGTCGCCGCGCGAGTTCAGGCAAGGGGCTGCGGCTTAGCCCAGCGGCTCCAGGACCGCACCGCGGGCCGCGAGAACGAAAACCTCGCTGTTGTCCATGCGCACGTTGCGGAGGGCGCGAGAGGCGTCCTGGCCTGCCCGATCGGCCTCCGGCATGAAGCTCACCAGCAGTGACCGTCGCCGTTCGCCGGAGCGGTTGCGGGTCGCTCCGTGCAGCAGGTCGGCGTCGAACACCAGGATGTCTCCGGCCTCGCCCGCCAGGGTCAGCGCCAGGGCCTCGTCCGGCGCGCGGCCCGAGTCTCCCGGATCGAGATGGCGCGGGACCACGCGGGTGGCGCCGTTGTCCGGCCCGTAGGGGTCCAGGAAGACCAGGGCGGCGACCGCGTTCAGGCCCGCGCCGTCGCGATGTAGGGGCTGATGGCCGCCGTCCCGCAACGGCTCGCGGCCCTCGACCTGGCTGAGGAAGAAGGGACCGCCCAGCATCTGTCCCGCCGCCGCCAGCAGGGACGGCAAGCGGCAGGCGCGCCGCACCGTGGGATCCAGATCGACCAGGGCGTGGCGCCAGCCGGGGCCTCGGGGCGGGGCTTGTCGGTCATAGGTCCCGACGCCGGCGTCGAAGGCCTTCCGCAGGGGCTCGCGCCACGCCTCTCGGAGGGCGCCCCGCAGCAGCAGATAGCCGTCGCGGCCCAGGGCTGCGGCTTGCTCCGCCTCCGGCGGGGCGACCTTGGTGGGCGTCAGGAGATCGCTCATGGCGCGAGCCTAGCAACCCCGGGTTCCTTTTGAAGCGGAAAAGGCGTCCACTTTTCATCCGCTCATCCCGGCATTCGCCGGGATGAGCGGATTATTTGGAAACCCCGAACCGGAACTCGGTCGTCTGCTTGAACGTCTGCCCCGGCCGCAGCACGGTCGAGGGAAAGTTCGGGTGGTTGGGACTGTCGGCGAAGTGCTGGGTCTCAATGGCCAGGCCCGCGCCTTTTTCCAGTCCCCGGCCGTCGGGCGTCTTCAGGGTTCCATTGAAGCTGTTGGCGGTGAACAGCTGGACGCCCGGCTGGGTGGTGCGAACCTCCAGGGTGCGGCCGCTGGCGGGGTCGGCCACGCGCATCGCCGGCGCCAGCTTGCCGCGCCCGCCGCCGTCGACGACGAAGTTGTGGTCGAAGCCGTTGGCGAACTTGATCTGCGGATCGTCGGCCGTGACCCGGTCGCCCAGGCGAACGGGCTTGCGCAGGTCGAGCGCCGTGCCGGCCACCGGAACGATCTCGCCGGTCGCCAGCTTGCGGGCGTTGATCGGTGTGTAGGTCTGGGCCAGCACCTGGGCGGTCTGGTCATAGACGGTCCCGCCGCCCGCCAGGTTGAAATACACGTGGTGGCTGAGATTGATTACCGTCGGCTTGTCGGTGGTGGCGCGATAGGCGATGCGCAGGGCGTTCTTGCGGGTGACCGTATAGGTCACGGCCACCTTCAGCGTCCCCGGATAGCCGCCTTCGCCGTCGACCGCCGTGTAGGCCAGGATCACGCCGGCCTCGCCATGGCGCTTGAACGGGGTTCCCGTCCACAGCCGCGTGGAAAAGCCGGTGGGGCCGCCGTGCGAGGAGACGCCCTCGGCGCTGCTGGGCAGGTCATAGCGGACGCCGTCGATCGAGAAGCCGCCGTTCGAGATCCGGTTGGCGTAGCGGCCCAGCAGCGAGCTGAAATTGGCCCGCGCCTCGTAGGTCTTCAGGTCGGCCAGCTCGAGGACGACGTTTTTGCTCTCGCCCTTGCGGTCGGGGACTTCGACATCCGTGATGACGCCGCCATAGGACAGCACCTTGACGGTCATGCCGTGATCGTTCTTCAGGGTGAAGACCTCGACCGGGGCGCCGGCGGCGGTGACGCCGTAGGGCGCGCGGGTCGCGGTGGCGGCGAGGGCGGGATGGGCGACGGACACCAGGCCGGCGGCGACGAGCAGGGCGAGCGTCGTGTTCGTTGCCAAGGCCATGGTTTCCTTCCCAGGTCGCTCGTGTCGAGCTGTTATGGAAACCGGTGTCAGCCAAATGGCGGGCGAGATCAAGAGGCCGCTTCCGGCGGATCRGAAACGGCCTCCCGGTTCAGGCCTGGGGGGACTTCGGCCTAGAACTGCCAGTCAAAGCCCAGGCGCACCGAACGCGGCGTCTGGTAGGCGCGGACCTTGCCGTAGGTCGCGCTGGGCAGGCCGCTGCCCGTCTCGCCGAACTCGTCGTAGTCGGTGCCTCCCGACAGGTTGAACAGGTTGAAGATGTCGGCCCGCAGCACTAGGCCGCTGTCGCCCTGGCTGCCCACGACCGGCATGACCGGCACGTACTTGGCCGGGACGGTGTAGCGCATCGAGATGTCGAACCGGGTGATCCAGTCGCTCTCGAACGACGTGCCCCGGTTGACCAACTGGCCGCTGCAGAAGCGGGCGTTGGCGCCGCTGGCGTTGGCGTCCGAGGCGTCCGGCGTCGAGCCGATAGGAGCCAGTCCGATACAGCCGTACTTGCGGGGCGACAGCACCGACAGGTTGCCGCCGATCAGCAGGTCCTCGACCACCGCGTAGGATCCGAAAAGCTTGATCTGGTGCCCCCGGTGATTGGGCAGCAGGCCGTAGGTCCCGGGGATGTAGGCCATGCGGTCGAAGTCGACGGTGATGCCGGCGTCCGTCTGGCCGTTGTCCGAACGGGCCGCGCCCTCGAAGTTGCCCTTGGATTCCGACRGCACGTACGAGCCGCGCAGGCCCCACTTGCCGTCGAACTCGCGATCGAAGTTGAACTCCACGCCCAGATATTCACGCTTGGCCTTGGGGAAACCCATCTGCGCGGCGCTGATGGTGATCGTTCGGGCGGTGGTCTCGCCCGGCAGGTTGCCGGCCAGCTTGACCTTCACGTCGCTGCCCGGGTTGATGATCAGGAACTGGTGGGTGCCGTTCCAGACGTCCGCGCAGCCGGTCTTGGCGGCGTTGGTCTGGGCGAAGCCGTTGGCCGAGCACCAGACGCGAACGGCGTAGTCCATGACCGTGTCTTCGCTGACCCGCCCGAGATTGCGGTAGGTCACGTTCACCCCGGCCTTCCACAGGGCGTTGAAGCGGTGCTCGTAGCCGGCGATGTATTCGTCCTGATAGGTGGACTTCAGGTTCAGGGCGGACACCTCGTCGGCTTGAGGCGAGATGCCGTTGTTGCGGATGAAGCAGGCGATGGTTCCTGGGGCCGCGATGCTCTTCAGCGCCGGGGTGCAGGGGTCGAGGTTGGTGTCCGTGTTGGGCCAGGTGACCTGGGGGCCCAGGCCGCCGATCGGCTTGCCGGTCAGGGGATCGTAGGTGAAGGCCGCGCCCGCTCCGCCGACCGGCAGGAAGAATTCGGACACGTCGATCGCCGCCGACGCCGCGCGGAAGGCGGTGTTGGACGCCACCGGCAGGTAGGTCCGGCCATAGGAGCCGTACAGCTTGTCGGTGCGCGCGCCGAACAGGTCGTAGGCGAAGCCCAGGCGCAGGGCGACCTCGTTGTCGAACGACGAGAACACCACGCCGCTCGGGTTGGACACCGAGAACTGGTCCTTGCGGACGCCCAGGTTCAAGGTCAGGCGATCCGACACGTCCCAGGCGTCCTGGATGTAGAAGGCCCGGTTCTTGCCGTTATAGCCGCCGCCCGTCTCGAAGCGCCGGACCTCCAGATATTCCTGGTTCGGCGCGATGGCGCCGCCCTGGGCCCCGGTGCTTCCCGCCTTGCGATAGATCCAGTTGCGGTCGCCGTTGCGCACGGTGAACTGGGTCAGCAGGGTCTTTTCCTCGTCGAAGCCGCTGCGGATGTGGTGATCGCCCAACAGCTTGAAATAGAGGTCGACGTCGGCGCGATAGAACTCGCGATTGGCCAGGGACGGCACGGTCATCGAACTGGCGGTCTGGCGGCTGACCGTCACCGCCGTGCCCGTCCGGGCGTCCTGCACCAGGGACTCGTTCGGCAGGTCGCCGACCGCCTTGTTGTCGACCTCGCTGCGGCCATAGGCGGCGGACACGGTCAGCCAGTCGGTGAAGGTGCCGGTGTAGCGGGCCACGTAGTTCTCGCCGCCCTGGTAGAGGCTTTCGGCGCTGGCGCGCTGGGGCAGGATCTGGTCGTCGGCCAGGGTGTACTGATAGCTGTCGCGCTTACGCTTGCGGCTGGTGTCGAAGTAGGTGAACTCCAGGTGCTGGCGGTCGGTGACGTAGGCGTCCAACTTGAAGGCGTAGAACGGATCGGCCGTGCGGTCCTGGGTCACGCCGCTGCGCACCGCCCCGGCCGCCGTGTTGTTGGTGGCGTTCTGCACCCTGAGGTCCTGGAACGTGGCCAGGCCGTAGAAGAACAACCGGTCCGGGATGATCGGGCCGCCCGCCTCGACGGTGAAATTGTTGTCCGTGCGCTTGGCCAGCGAATTGCGGGCGATCGTGGTGTTGGGCATCTTTTCGCGCAGGCTGTTCGGCTCGTAGTTGCCGTGGACCGCGAAGGTGAAGTCGTTCGAGCCTGACTTGGTCACCGCGTTGATCATCGCGCCGGTGCCGCGTCCGAATTCGGCGGGATAGCCGCCGGTCTTGACCTCGACCGACTTGTAGAACTCGAACGGCACGACCGCCGCGCCGATGCCGTTGACGAAGTTGGTGATATTCAAGCCGTTGATATAGAACACATTCTCGCCGACCGACGCGCCGCCGACCGCCGGTTGGGACTGGCCCTGGACGACGAAGTTGTTGCTGGAGTCGCCGGGGATCGCCGACGGAGCCAACAGGACCAGGGCGGTGACGTTGCGGGCGATCGGCACCTGCTTGCTCAGGGTCTCGACATCGACCACCAGGCCCGTCGTGGTGCCGGCGAAGTCCAGTTGCGGATTGGCCGTGCCGGTGACGATCACCTCCGAGACCGACGCGCCTTCCTCGGCGATCGTGAAGCCGAAATTGGCGGTCGAGCCGACGGTGACGCGGACGTTGGGATTGTTGACCGTCTGGTAGCCGGCCTTGCTGATCGAGACCGAATAGCCGCCCGACGGGATCAGGGCGATGCGGAAGCGGCCGTCGGCGTCGGTGGTCAGGTCCCGCTCGAAGCCTTGGGCCAGGGACTTGACCTTGATCGCGGCGCCGGCCACCGGCGTGCCGCTGGCGTCGGCCACAGTGCCCGCCAAGGCGCCGGAGCTGTAGTCCTGGGCCAGGGCCTGGTGCGGCGTCAGGCCGATCAGGATCGCCAGCCCCGTGGGCGCGGCGACCGAGGCCAGGCCAGCCGCCATGGTGGTGGCCAGAAGCCGCAGCCGACGGGACTGGAATCGTCGATTGGATGCGCTGGAATTCGCGGACATGTAACCCCCTGTTCGTGGATGCGAAGAGCTTTCGCGATGCCTTCAGACAGCGAACTGTGGGGTTCAAGGTCAATAGAGTTCGGGTTGATTATTGAAATACCGTAATGTTGTCACAGAGTAGACACGGTTGAATTTAAGTACTTGTCGGTAAGTATATTTGAAATTCCGAATAACTGATCGATTATATGTTCGAATTTCGACGCACCAAAGCTCTCACCGGCGAAACCGGTGAGAGCTGAAACGGCTTCGAAGCGAGCTGACGCGTCGGTCAGGCGATGGGCTGGGGCGCGGAGGTCGAGCCGGGAGGGATGGGTGAAAACATCGCGCGGGCCGCGAACAGCGCGATGGGCAGACCGACGCCGAACATGTGGATGGTCACGCCGCCCACCAGCACCTCCAGAGGCGGAAACGGCTTGGGGCCGAACCGCAGCAGCAGGACCACGTAGTTCATGACCAGGTAGCAGCCGATCCCGTAGAGCGGTCCCCACAGCCAGGGGCGCCGGTTCAGCGCGGGGAGCGCCCGACTGGCGGTGACGTAGACCGCGGCCATGACCAGGGCGATGCCGACGTGGAGCAGGGCGCCAAGGGCCGCCGTGGCGGCTCCGCCCTGATAGGCCGGTTTGCCCAGAACGCCGCTGGCGATCGAATGCAGGATCCTGAACGGACTGGCGCCGCGCAAACCGAAGAAGATGAAGGCGTAGGTGATGTCCAGCAGGGCCGCGGTCAGGCCGCCGCCCAGGATCGCCGCCAGCGGGCCGATCTCGGTTGTCCGGGAGGATAGTCGCATGAGGCCTCTCAAAGGGAGCGCGTGGCGCGGGCGGGGACGGGTTCGCCCTCGTCGGGTGGGACAGGGGACGGAGTGGCGGGCAGGGCGATCGGCGTCTGGGCGGCGATCAGCTGTTCGATGCGCTCGACCAGGGCCTGGCCGCGCGGCGACAACCGCAGCAGCCGTTCGCGCGGATCGACGAGGCTGACCACGCAGTCCAGCAGGTCCAGGGACGGCGGCAGCGGCCGGTCGATCGCCGGTCCCGCCAGGGCGCGCGCCACCCGCGAGGCCCCGGCGTCGGTCAGACCGCAGGCCAGGCCCAGCTCGGTGACGTTGATGCCCGGGTTCTCGGCGACATAGAGGAAGGCCCGCACGCTGGTCAGGCTGATGGCGGGATGGATCCGCCGGAAGCTCTCCAGCGCGGCCAGCACGGCGTCGCGCCGGCGGATGCGGACCACCTCAGCTGTCATGATAGACCGCCAGCACGCGGGGGCGGGTCTTGTATCGGCGCGGGGCGGCGGCTTCGCCGGTCTTGGCCTCGCCGGCCAGCCTGGGCCGCAAATGATGGAAGGTGAAGGCCGCGGTGGCGTATTCGGCGCGGACGACCTCGAGCAGGGCCTCGGCCCGCCGCTGGTGGTCGGCCGCCTCGACATAGTCCAACGCGGAGACCTCGATGGTGATCTGCGCGCGCAGGGTCAGCATCGGGATGTCCTTGGCGCGCGCGCTCATCTGGCTGCCTCCGTGAGCATGGACTCTGGCCTGCCGATCTTGCCAGCCGAGGCCGGCTTGTCAGGCGTCGGGAGACCAACGGTCGGCGTTCTGCTGCGAGCCGCGCGGTCGTCTGCCAACGGCGCCGCTCTGTCTGCGAACGGCGCTTTGCGCGCGGGCCGCCAGCGGCGACAATGGGCCATGACGTCGACGCCGTCCGCGCAACAGCAGACCCGGACCATCCTGATCGCCACGGCGGGGGTCTGGGTGCTGGCCTACGCCGCCATGACCCTCAGCTGGGTCAGCGCCAAGGCCCCGCACTTCTGGGACGGCGCGTTCCGCCGGGCGGTGGTCTGCCTGATCGGCGCCCTGATGTGTCAGGCCATGGGACCGCTGCTGCTGCGCTCGACGCCGTGGCCGTTCGTGCGACGCCTGGCCCTGGTCGCCGGCCTTTCCCTGGTCGGCTCGCTGGTGTTCGGCGTGGTCGACTACACGGTCTATTGCGCGATCCTGCCGCGCTGGCCGGAGTCGACCTTCTGGGGCGTGATGCTGATCGGCCGCACGGTGTTCTGGTTCTTCGCGGCCTGGTCGGCGATCTTCATGGCCGTGCACGCGGACCTGGCGGCCCGAGAGGCCCGGTTCAAGCTGGAGGCGGCGCGGGTGCTGGCCACCGAGACCCAGAACCGCATGCTGCGCTACCAGATCAGCCCGCACTTCCTGTTCAACACCCTCAACGCCCTGGCGACCCTGGTGATGGAGCGCCAGAACGACCGCGCCGAGCAGATGATCCTGGGCCTGTCGGGCTTCCTGCGTCGCTCGCTGGAGCGCGACGTGCGCGAGATGGTCACCCTGGCCGAGGAGTTGGACGGCGAGCGGCAGTATGTGGCGATCGAGCAGATCCGGTTCGGCGAGCGTCTGCGCTATGTCGAGCGCGCGCCCAAGGTCCTGACGGACGCCCTGGTCCCCAACCTGATCCTGCAGCCGATCATCGAGAACGCCGTCAAGCACGGCCTGGCGCGCAGCAGCGAACCGATCGTCATCGAGGTGGTCGCCGCCCATCGCGACGGCCGGATGTCGATCACGGTCACCGACGACGGCGTCGGGGCGGTCGGCGGGCCGCCGGGCTTGGGCGTGGGGCTGGAGAACGTCCGCCGGCGGCTGGAGACCCGCTACGGCGACCAGGCGAGCCTGACCTGCGGCTCGCGCGAACCTCGGGGCTTCCAGGTGCGCCTGGATCTTCCGCTGGAGCGCGCGTGATGAGCGACGAGGCGCTGACCGTCCTGCTGGCCGACGACGAGCCGCTGGCGCTGCGCCGCCTGCGCCGGCTGACGGCCGAGGTCGAGAACGTGCGGATCGTCGCGACGGCCACCGACGGCGACCAGGCCCTGGCCCTGGCCCGCGAGACCGCGGCCCAGGTGGTGATCATCGACATCAAGATGCCCGGCCTGGACGGGGTCAGCGTGGCCCGCGCCCTGGCCGGGCCTGCCAATGGGTCACAGGAGGGGCCGGTGGTGATCTTCGCCACCGCCTTCGACCGCTACGCCATCCAGGCCTTCGACCTGGCGGCGGTGGACTATCTGCTCAAGCCGTTCGACGGGGCGCGGGTGGCCGAGGCCCTGGCCCGGGCCCGGGCCCAGATCCGGGCGCGCGACGCCGAGCAGCGGATCGGCGAGCTGCGGGCGATCGTCCAGGACCTGAGGGCCGAGGGGCGGGGCGCGACGACCCGCTTCGAGACCGAGCTGTGGATCGACGGACGGGGCGGGGCCCAGCGCGTGCTGATCCGCGACCTCGACTGGATCGAGGCCGAGCGCGACTATGTCCGCCTGCA
The DNA here is from genome assembly GCF_056406675.1 of Caulobacter sp. P1_B12_2. NCBI lineage: Bacteria > Pseudomonadati > Pseudomonadota > Alphaproteobacteria > Caulobacterales > Caulobacteraceae > Caulobacter > Caulobacter sp. P1_B12_2. Next base: position 15,231 of record NZ_JBFTZS010000011.1, read on the forward strand.
CGTCGGCACGCGCAGCTATCTGATCCGGGATTCGATCCGGGGCCTGGTCGAGCGGCTGGACCCCGAGGCCTTCGTGCGCATCCACCGCTCGGCGGTGGTGCAGCGCGATCGGGTGTCCCAACTGGCGCCGCGTCCGGGCGGCGGGCTGACGGCGGTGCTGTCGACGGGCGCGCGGCCGGCGGTGGGCCGCAGCCATGCGGCGGCGGTGCGACGACTGTTTCGCGGGACGTCGGGACGAGCGCGAACGTCCGAGCCGCTTTAGATCTGAATGTCTTGGAGGAGGCAGCGGGGCGAAGCCGCCGCGTCGGACGCCAGGGGCGGTCCGGAAAAGCCGCGTCGGTCGAGCCGACGGGCGGGGCGCTTCAGGCTTTCGCGCTGGAAGGCCGGATGAGCGGCCGGTGGTGAGACCGGCCGCTCGCCGAGGGATTAGCCGTTGACGGCGTCCTTCAGTTGCTTGGCGGGCGTGAAGGCGACCTTCTTGCTGGCCGCGATCTGGATGGCGGCGCCCGTCGAAGGGTTGCGGCCGGTACGGGCCGGCTTGGCCTGGACCTTGAACTTGCCGAAGCCCGGGATCGAGACTTCTTCGCCCTTCACGGCGGCATCGGTCAGCGACTTGAAGACGCCGTCGATGATGGCCTTGGCTTGAGTCTTGGTCAGCTTGTCGTCGGCGGCCACGGCGGCGTCGACCAGATCCGAAACGTTCATAAATCAGCTCATCTGCTGGAATCAAAAGAGAGCCAACCCTGCCGGGCTGAACGCGCTTTGTCACCTCATCATGGAAACAAGAGTTAACGCGGCCGTGGGGCGAGGGGTGGCGCGCGGTAGGTTGCCGAAAACTCCCGCCATATCAACCCACTAAAGGAACGAAGCGAAGCGCGGCTCCGTCAGGGGCGGAGCGTCGGCGCTCGCGCGAGCCGATTGTGCATCTGCGAAGAAACGCGGTGAATCCTGAAAATCAGCCTCTCAAGCCGCTCGGGAGAGAATCGCGGCGGCGATCCGCGAGGTCTCGCTAAGGCTCGGCGGTGCGGATCGCGGCGGGCCCCGCGGGCATGGCCAAGCTCGCTTCATGGCGCAATTTCCGGCCGTCGAAGGCRAAGGCTTCGACCGTCTGGCCCACCATGCACTGCACCAGCAGACGGTGGGAGTCGCGCGACCAGGCCACGCCCTGACCCCAGCCGCCGACCGGGGCCTCGGTCACCTTGACCAACCGCCGACCGTCGATCCGCCAGACCTGCACCAGCCCCTTGAGGTGATAGCCGGGCGCCTTGACCGAGAGGTTGGAGCCTTCGTTGACGCTGACCGCCACGTAGCGGCCGTCGGGCGACATTTTCAGACCCTCGGGGGTCAGGCCGACCGAGACGGTGTCGACGACGACGGGAACGGCCGGAGCCAGGTCGATCAGGCTGACGGTGTCGACGTCGCGGCCGCCGCCGCCGATGTTGCCCGACACCGCGAACCGGCGCGGCCCGTCGGTGTCGATCTGGTAGGGCCGCAGGCCCGCCGCCAGGCTGACGGGCGTCAGGGTCACGCGCGCGCCGTCGATGGCCAGCTGGACGATCCTGTGGTCGTGATCGCGCGACACCAGGGCCCGGCGGTCGCCGTCGAAAAAGATGACCATGGCCGGTGAGGAGTCCGGGTCGCCGACCTTGAGCTTGCCGGCCGGGGTGACGACGCCTCGGGCCAGGGTGAAGACGCTGACCGTGCCCTCGGCGCGGTTGGCGACCAGGGCCAGGGTTCCGGCGCGGTTGATCGACACCCCCGACRCGCCGGCCCCGGCGTGCAGGGTGGCGGTGACCTTACGGGTCTTCAGGTCGATCACGCTGACCACGTCGTCCGGCACGATGGCGGTCGGGTTGGCGGGATCGATCTTGCGGGCCGAGGTGACCAGGGCGAACGATCCGTCCGGCGCCACCGCGACGCTGGACGGCGGGCCGATGACGCTGGTCGGGACCGCCACCTCGCCGACGATGCGGGGCGGCGAGGCCGACAGGTCGATCAGCGACACGGAGTCTGGAAGTGGATTGGCTGGCACCACCTGGGCGCCGTCGTCCAGCACCTGCTTGCCGTCGTTGGCCGAGACCGCGATCTGGGCGTGGCCCGCGCCGGCGAGAACCAAGGCCAGGGCGGCGGCGAGGAGAGGGCGTGAGAGCATGCGGTGATCCTGACCGTGCGCGGCGCGGCGCGCCAGGGTGTCCAGACAACAAAGCGCGCGGACGCCGGGAGGGACGTCCGCGCACCTCTGCTGTCGATGCGCGGCGGGGACAAATCCGCCGCGCGATCGCTTCATCCGGGAGTTAGTAGGTGTAGCGAACGCCCAGAATGAACTCGCGACCCGTGTGGTGGTAGAACGAGGACCGGTCGGCGACGGAGTCGTTGAACTGGTCCTGGTATTCGTCGGTCAGGTTCACCCCTTCCAGGGTGATCTTGAAGTTGTCGTTGACCGTGTACTGCAGCGACGCATCGACGTTCAGCGTCTCGGTGGTGCCGTCGGCGTTGGTGCCGGCTTCCGAACCCGGCACGCGGGTCAGGTAGCTGTCACGATAGGACGCCGACGCGCGGGCGCTCCACTTGCTGTCCTCGTAGTAGATCGTGGCGTTGTACGAGCTGGGCGACAGGCCGGTCAGGTTGGCCGTGGCCACCACCGCGCCGGCGCCGTTCAGATAGTTGATCGACGATTTGACGTGGGTGTAGTTCAGCAGCACGCCGGTGTGGGTCAGGAAACCCGGCAGGAAGGTCAGGGGCTGCTGGTAGTTCAGCTCGTAGCCCGTCAGGTCGCCGCCGGGGGTGTTGCTGGGCACGGTGAATTGCCACTGGGCGCTGGGGCTGCAGCCGTTGGTCGTGCCGCAGGCGGCGATGGCCACGCTGTCGGGCAGGCCGAACGGGTTGCCGGTGAAGGTCGAGTTGGTCTGCAGCGTCTGGACGAAGCTGCCGATCTCCTTCTTGAACACCGCCAGCGACAGCAGGCCCGACTGCTGGAAGTACCATTCGAACGACAGGTCGTAGGCCTTGGCCCGGAACGGGTCGAGGTTGGGGTTGCCGGCGCTGACGCTGCGGCCGGCGCCCGAGACGCTGATCGTCGCGCCCGGCGTCAGGCTGCCCAGGTCGGGCCGCGACATCACCTTGGCCGCGCCGAAGCGGATCAGGAAGTTGTCGATGGGCTCGTAGACCACGTTCATCGACGGCAGGGTGTCGCTGTATTCGCGCGACGCCTCGATCGCCACCGGCGCGCCGCTGACATAGGTGTAGCCGTTCGAGTCCTGCTTGGTCTTGACGTAGCGAACGCCGAAATTGCCCCGCAGCGGACGGCCGCCGACCTCGGTGTTGAAGTCGGCCTGGACATAGCCGCCCAGGTCCTTCTCGTTGACGCCGCGGTTGTTGCCGAGGGCCGGCTCCTTGCCCAGCTTGAACGTGCCGCCATAAGCCGTCTGGTCGTAGAGGCTGAGCGCGTCGGCCGCCTTCCGGACGTCGGGGATCAGCACGTCGACGCCGGCGAAGCTGGCGATCTTGCCGTAGGTCGCACGATCGATGGCGGCCAGGGCGGCCGGCACGGTCGGCTCGAGGTTGGTGCTGGTGCCGTTCGAGCGCCGCAGCTCGGTGGTCTCGAACTTGTATTCCTTGTAGGCGCCGCCGGCGCTCAGCTTGAAGATGCCGATATTGTCCCAGGAGCCGTCAATCTGGGCGACGTCGTAAGTGTTGACCGCGGTCTGCGGACGTTCGCGGATCTGGGTCAGGACCCACTTGCTGGGATCGGTCAGGGCGGCGTTGCCGTAGCCGATCACCGGCAGGTTGCCGCCGCTGTAGTCGTAGGAATAGCCCTGGACGTTGAACTGGTCGAACTGGACCGTGGTCTGGATCGGGTTCTGGTGGTCCGACTTCGAATGGCCGACCAGGCCGACGATCTTGATGTCGTCGGTGATCTGCTGCTCCAGGTTCAGGCCGAACTGGGTGAACTTGGTGTCCAGCTCGTCGAAGCGGTTCTCGACCCGCAGGTCGACGTTGTCGAACTTGCCGGCGATCATCGTGTTGTTGCTGTCGATGGTCGACGAGACCACGTGGGTCTGGGCGATGCCGCACGAGGTGGCGACATTGGCCGCCGTGCAGGCCCCGCCAACGCTGAACGACGGCGCCTCGAGATACTGCTCCTCGCGGGTGCCCTTGAAGTCGGCATAGAGGGCGTCGAAGCTCAGCAGGGTCTTGTCGGTCGGCTGCCATTGCAGCGACAAGGTGCCGCCCAGGCGCTCCTGGTCGTCCGCGTAGTTGTCGTAGCGCGGGAAGCGCGGGTGGAAGGCGGCGTTGTTGGCGGCGGCCGCCGGGTTGGCCGTCGTGGGCAGGCCCGCGCCGTTGGGCAGGGCGTCGAAGCCCGGCGAGAAGGCGTTTCCGGTCGCCCAGCGCACCGTCGAGGCGCCCACGTCGTCCAGCTTGCGCTTGGTGTAGGCCACCGACAGCAGGGCGCCGAACGTGTCGTCCTTCCAGGTGTTGGAGACCATGAAGGCGCCGCGCGGATTGGTCGACTTGGCCAGGTCGTTGTAGCTGGCCTGGGCCGAGCCCACCATCTTGAAGCCGTGATAGTCGAAGGCGCGGGCGGTGCGCAGGTCCACGGTCGCGCCMAGCGAGCCTTCTTCCGTGGCCGCCTCGGCGGTCTTGCGCACGGTGATGGCGCTGAAGAGGTCGGAGGCGAAGACGTTGAAGTCGAACGAGCGGCCGCGGTTGATGCCGCCGCCGGCGTCGGAGCCGCCCCCGGTGGTCAGGGCCTCCATGCCGTTGATCCGCACGCGGGTGAACTGGGGACCCAGGCCCCGCACCGAGATCTGGCGACCCTCGCCGCCGTCGCGCGCCAAAGCCACGCCCGGGATGCGCTGGATGGATTCCGAGAGGTTCAGATCGGGGAACTTGCCGATGTCCTCGGCCAGGATGGAGTCGACGGCCGCTGACTCCTGGCGCTTGACGTTCAGGGCCTTGGCGAGGCTGGAGCGGAAGCCCGTGACGACCACTTCCGACACCGCGTCCTGGTTGTCGGCGGCGGGCGCGGGCGCCTCCTGCCGCGCGGCGGCGGGGGTAGCGGCGAGGCCGAGGCAGACGGCGGCCATGGACGCGCTCGCCAACCACACGCGGCGTTGAACTGTAGACATGGAATTTTCCCTCCCGACGGGACTTGTCTCGACCGTGCTCGGTCTTGTTCTCGGGAAGGGGCGGCGCTGTCCGGTGTTCGGAGCGGCTGCGGAACCTCGTCCCGCCAGGAGACTAGGAGCCGACGGCGGCGCGCCGCCAATGCCGTTCTGGAACGCGTTGATGCCGGTCCGGCATCACGCCGCGCGGGACAGCAACCGTTCGTAGCGCTGGAGGATGCGCTCAAGCGTGGAGCGCTTGATCGGCTTGCCGTCGCGCAGCTTGGTCCAGGTGGTTTCGCTGATCGCGTAGCAGTCGAACAGGTGCTCGCGCGTCACGGCGGGCAGTCGGGCGCGCAGGCGCTGGACGATGTCGCGAGGTACGGTGAGGGTTTCGGCCATGGGCTAAGCAACGCCCCCGGAGCGCGTCCGCTCCGGGGTCTCCAAGCTAAATCAAGGGGCTGTGACGGTGTTGTTGAGCTGGGTGATCTCCGGCGCGCCGGCCGGGGTGAGGATGCGGACGCGGTAGCCGGCCTTCCAGCCGGCTTTCAGCGCGACCTGAACGGTTTTGGGTTTCAGGTCCAGCGGGGCCRGCAGGACGGGGGTGGTCGTCCGCGCCAGCTCCTTGCCCGAGGCGTCCTCGACCACGACGACCGAGGCCGGCGCGGGCTTGGCGCCCAGGCTGTGGACGGTGACCGTCAGTCCCGACTTGCCGGCCTTGACGTCGTCCCGACCGATGCCGAGGTCGGCGCGTTCGGTCACGGGAACGGCGGCGGGGGTCTGCAAGGTGAACTCCCAGGTCGTGGTCTTGCCGGGCGCGAAGGTCACGTCCAGGCCGGTAGTGCGTTCGAACGCCACTGAGGAGGCCGGCTCGCCGGCGCCTTCGACGGCCCGGGTGACGGACCACTGGCCGGCCGCGATGTCCCACCCGGTCATCACCGCGTGCAACGGCTGGCCGCTCAGGTTGTAGCCGGTGACCTTGAAGCTTTTCTGTCCGCCAGTGACCAGGATGCCGACGTCCTCGGCTGCGGTCGGCGTGTCGAACCGCCAGCTGACCAGGTGGCCGGGGAACATCTGGTTGCGGCGCAGGGCCATGCCGCCGAGCCGCGAGCGCTGCAGGATGTCGCTGAACAGCTCCACCCGGTCGCTCCACCAGTGAGCGTCGGTCATCATCCACATCCGCTGTTCGGCGGTGGTGATCTCGTCGCCATAGACCTTTTCGAGATAGGCGGTGTCGCCGGTCGAGCGCCAGGCTTCGTAGAGCAGGAACGGATCGTCGGAGCCCTTGGCGAGCTGCGCCTTGATGATCGGCGTGGCCTGGTCGCGGATGCCCAGCATGTCGATGACGTCGCTGTTCAACTCCTCGATGCCGCGGCCGCCCTGATGGGCGATCTGGCCCTTCAGCGGACGCAGGTACTTCTCGTCGCCGGTCCAGCGCCAGGCGGCCCAGAACAGCTGCATGGCTGAGACGTTGCCGCGACCCTTGCCGGTCAGTTCGCCGCGCGACTGGCCGGTGGCGGCGTTGATGTCCTCCGGATAGCGCCAGGTCCCGTCCGGATCCTGCTTGCCGTGCGCCAGATGGCCGTCCGCCAGGTCGGTGATCAGCTTGCGCAGGGTCGGATCGCCGTTGAAGTCGGCGATCAGCATGCCAGGGTGCAGGATCAGGTACGAATAGGGATGCGACCAGCCCCACGGGCCGTCGCGCGAGACGTCGGTGGCCGAGAAGAAGCGGCTGAGGACGTGGACGTGGCCGTCCTCGCCCTTGTTGGCCACGATCGGATAGGCGCGAGCCGTCTCCATCATCCGCTCGACGACCTTGGGGTCGCCGTAGCTGGTGTACATGGCCTCGGCCTTGAGGTTGATCGCCTCTTCGTACGAGTGCAGCTCGTCGGTCTTGATCTTCGACAGGCCGTTCGGGATCATGTCGTTCTTGTAGGCCGCGTCGAGCAGGGCGTTCAGCGAGGCGGTGGTCTTGTCGGGGATGTCGCCCATCAGGGCCAGGGGCGGCCACTGCTGGGTCAGGTCGTCGTCGTCCGAGATCCCGCCGCCGAAGTCGCCATAGGCGTCCTGGCGGTGGTCGATCCACCACTCAATGAACTTGCGCACCCGCTTGAGGTCCTCGACCTGCAGGAACGCCCACTTGGGCACGCCGGCCGGAGCGGTCGGCAGGGCGACGGTCGGGCCCGGCTGCTCGGGATTGAGCTCGAACCACATCTCGCGGCCATGCTGGTTTGTGGGATCGACACGCAGCAGGTCCGACAGCTCCAGGTCCAGCCGCGCATAGCGGGCCAGGCGCTTGGAGACGTCGTGCTCCTCGACCAGGAAGGCCAGGTTGTCGCGGGCCTGGACCAGGCGGTCGGCGACGTGCTCGGCCTTGGCGTCGGCCGCAGGCTTGAACTTCAGGCGCACGGCCATGCCGTCCAGCTGCTTGGCGTCGAAGTCGGCGCCGGCCCCGGCGAGGCTCAGATACAGGCTCTTGCCTTCGGGCAGCAGCCGGTCGCGGGTGTCCAGATAGACCGTGCGGGCCTCGCCCGGCTTGACCGAGACGTTAACGTCCAGCAGGTCGCGGCCCGGCCACAGCGGGTCCTTGATCTTGATGTTCAGCGGGAACAGGCCGCCGTGGGTGGCCTTGACCTTCAGGGCGGGGATGTCGATCGCCACGCCGTCCAGGCCGACGTCGGCGCCTTGCCAGCCGTACTGGAACTTGCCGACCGGACCGCCGGGGCGGTTCTGGCGGAAGTCGGCGGGGATCAGCACGTGGACGATCGGCTGGCCGGGAGCGGCGCCGGCCTCGGCGCGGGGCTTGCTGGGCGCGGAGGCGGGCAGGGCGGTGACGATGGTCCGCTCGCCGGCCGCGTACCGGCCCTTCACGAAGGTCGAAAGCTCGTCCAGCGACGGGTAGGTGGCCGGATCGACGCCGGGGCGCACCACGTAGCTGAGGGTGAACTCGTCCGGCTCGGCGGCGGCGGTGACGTTGTAGACCGCCAGCTCCTGGATCGGGGTTTCCTGCACCAGGTTGTCGAACCGCAGCTTGCCGCCCTTCAGGGCCGCGAACTGGTTGAAGGTGCGCAGCTCGCCCTTGGCGCGCCTGGCCAGAGGGGCTTCCTTGCCGGCCGCATCGATGGTGGTCAGCGCGCCGTAGGCCGCGCCCTGGAACTCCAGGCGGTTATAGGGCTCGTCGGGCAGGGTGAAGGTGATCGCCTTGCCGCCTTCGACATAGACGTTCCAGTCGGGCAGCTCGAAATAGTCGTGGCGGCCGGGCAGCTTGGAGCGGTTGTAGACGCCGGGCCAGGTGGTGTCGGCGATGCCGTCCGAGCCCAGGTCCATGCGTTCCTTGAGGTCGTACTGGTCGGWGAACTCGACCTTGCGGATCACGGTCCTGGCGTCGGCCAGATAGGGCGGCGGGTCGGCCGGGCGGTTCCAGCCGTAGCGGTAGAGCCAGGTCTTGGCCTCGGTGGTCGCCGCGGCCGGGGCGGGGTCCTTGCCGGCGGCCAGGCCGGCGACGGCGGCGTCGTCCAGGGCGCGGTCGTAGACGCGGATGTCGTCGACGTCGCCGCCGCGGATGAACTGATAGGCGCTCTGCACCTGGTGTGGCGAGATCACCCGGCTGTGCGGGCCGAACTGGTCCAGGCCCGCGTCGAGGGCGGCGGCCTGAGCCTTCGAAGCAACCGGCTTGCCGTCGATATAGAGGGCGATGCCCTTGGCCTCGTCCCAGGTGAAGGTCACCAGGATCCACTGGTCGGGCTTGGGCGGCGCGGCTGTGGTGCTGACCCGGACGCGCGAGAGATTGTCGTCGGTGACGAAGGCGTCGAAGCCCTTGCCGTTCCAGTCGATACGCAGCCAGGCCATGTCCCAGCTGGTGTGGTCGGCGTAGCCGACGCGGAACAGCGGGAAGGGCGTGGGGCCGACCGGATCGCGGGCTCGCCAGTAGAAGCTGAGCGTGCCGCGCTGGGCGTAGATGTTGCCTGGGGCCATCCAGCTGAGCGTCTCGTCGCCGGCCGCTTCGATATAGGCGCCGTGGACGGGGTCCTTCTGGATCTTGACCTTGTCAGCGAAGTTCGGAGCGGCCACGCCGCCGGCGACGTCCGCCGTCAGGCCCTTGTCGCCCGTCAGGCGGAACAGCAGGCCGCTGTCATCCGCAGCGTTGGCGAGAGCGGGAACGACGGTCAGCGCGGCCGAAAGCAGCAGCGCGGCCTTGAGGGTGTGTCTTACGCGGGCCATTCGCCCCTCCCTGGAATTCGCTCGTTTCGAGTCTTGTATGGAAACCGGTGTCATTCAAAGCCACGCTAAGATCAAGACGTTGCAGGTTTGTTTCGGGCCGCAAGAGTCTCGCGCGCCTTGTCCATGTCGAGCGCGCCGTCCCATTTGGCGATGGCCACCGTGGCGACGCTGTTGCCGATCAGGTTGGTCACGGCGCGGGCCTCGTTCAGGAAGCGATCGACGCCCAGCAGCAGGACCAGGCCGCTGACCGGGACGGCGTGCAGGGTCGACAAGGTCGCCGCCAGGGTGATGAAGCCGGCCCCGGCCACGCCGGCCGAACCCTTCGAGGTCAGCAGCAGCACGGCCAGGATCACCAACTGATCGGCCAGACCCAGGTGAGTGTTGGTGGCCTGGGCGACGAACACCGTGGCCAGGGTCAGATAGATGCAGGTGCCGTCGGCGTTGAAGGTGTAGCCGGTCGGCAGGACCAGCCCGACCACCGGCTTGGCGCAGCCCAGGTCCTCCAGCTTCTGCATCAGCCGGGGCAGGACGGCCTCGGTCGAGCAGGTGCCCAGCACCACGAAGATCTCCTCGCGGATGAAGCGCAGGAAGGCCCAGAACGGCAGGCCGACCGAGCGCATCACCCCGCCCAGCACCACGACCACGAAGAACAGGCTGRTGACGTAGAGGGCGATCAGCAGGTGGGCCAGCGACCACAAGGTGCCGATCCCGTACTTGCCGATCGTGAAGG
>NZ_JBFTZS010000012.1:0-24653 GCF_056406675.1 Caulobacter sp. P1_B12_2
CCGGGGGCGCGGCCTTCGTCGGTTTCGTGTTCTTCGCCAAGAGCCCGCGCAATCTCGATCCGGACGCCGCCGCCCGCCTGGCCGCGCCGCTTCGCGGCGGCCCCGTCCAGACCGTGGCCGTCACCGTCGATCCCGACGACGCCCTGGTCGACCGGCTGATGGCCACCCTGCGGCCCGACCTGATCCAGGTGCACGGCAAGGAGACCCCGTCGCGGGTCCGCGAGATCGCCCAGCGCAGCGGGGCCGGGGTGATCAAGGCCTTCTCGGTCTCCTCGTCGTCCGACGTCGACCAGGCCGCCGCCTTCGACGGCGTCGCTCGGCACCTGATGTTCGACGCCCGCCCCGTGGAAGGATCGGCCCTGCCCGGCGGCACCGGCGCAAGGTTCGACTGGAGCCTGCTGGACGGCCGACGATTTTCTCGCCCGCATTTCCTGGCCGGGGGGCTGGATCCGTGGAACGTGGCCGAGGCGGTTCGGGCCTCCGGCGCCCCCTTGGTGGACGTTTCCTCTGGCGTCGAGCGGGGTCCCGGCCTAAAGGACCCGGCTCTGATCACGGCGTTCCTGGACGCCGTCAAACGCGCCTGACTTAGTGGAAGAGCCCGTGAACGCTCCCAGCAAGCCCAACGATTACTCGGCCTATCCCGACGCCAACGGCCGCTTCGGCGACTTCGGCGGCCGCTACGTGGCCGAGACCCTGATGCCGCTGGTGCTGGAACTGGGCGAGGCCTACGCCGCCGCCAAGGCCGACCCCGCCTTCCAGGCCGAGCTGACCGGCTACAACACCCATTACGCCGGCCGCCCCAGCCCGCTCTATTTCGCCGAGCGCCTGACCGAGCACTTCGGCGGGGCCAAGATCTATTTCAAGCGCGACGAGCTGAACCACACCGGCTCGCACAAGATCAACAACGCCCTGGGCCAGATCCTGCTGGCCATGCGCATGGGCAAGACCCGGATCATCGCCGAGACCGGCGCCGGCCAGCACGGGGTGGCCACCGCCACCGTCTGCGCCCGCTTCGGCCTGCCCTGCGTCGTCTACATGGGCGCCACCGACGTCGAGCGGCAAAAGCCCAACGTCTTCCGCATGAACCTGCTGGGCGCCGAAGTGCGCCCGGTGACCTCGGGCACCGGCACCCTCAAGGACGCCATGAACGAGGCGATGCGCGACTGGGTGACCAATGTCGAGGACACGTATTATCTGATCGGCACGGCCGCCGGCCCGCACCCCTATCCGGTGATGGTCCGCGACTTCCAGAGCGTGATCGGCATCGAGGCGCGGGCCCAGATCCTCGAGATGGAAGGCCGTCTGCCCGACGCCGTCGTGGCCTGCATCGGCGGCGGCTCCAACGCCATCGGCCTGTTCCACCCGTTCCTGGCCGACGAGGGCGTGCGGCTGATCGGCGTCGAGGCGGCCGGCCACGGCGTCTCCACCGACAAGCACGCCGCCTCGCTGACCGGAGGCCGTCCGGGCGTGCTGCACGGCAACCGCACCTATCTGCTGCAGGACGACGACGGCCAGATCATCGACGCTCACTCCATCTCGGCGGGCCTGGACTATCCGGGCATCGGGCCGGAGCACTCGTTCCTGCACGAGATCGGCCGAGCCGAATATGTCTCGACCACCGACGACGAGGCCCTGGCGGCCTTCCAGCTGTGCTCGACCCTCGAAGGCATCATCCCGGCCCTGGAGCCGGCCCACGCCCTGGCCCGGGTCGGCGACATCGCCAAGGAGCTGGGCAAGGACAAGATCGTGGTGATGAATCTGTGCGGTCGCGGCGACAAGGACATCTTCACGGTCGCCGCCGCGCTCGGCCGGACGATCTAGGGGCTATTTGCAAGTGACCAAGGACCGTATCGACCGCCGTTTCGCGGCCCTGAAGGCCGAAAACCGCGCGGGCTTCGTGACCTATGTGATGGCCGGGGATCCCGACGCCGCCACCACGCTGAGCGTGCTCAAGGGCCTGCCGGAGGCCGGCGCCGACCTGATCGAGCTGGGCTTCCCGTTCTCGGACCCGATGGCCGAGGGCCCGACCATCCAGCGCGCCGCCCAGCGCGGCCTGGCCTCGGGCATGACCCTGCAAGGCACGCTGGACCTGGTCGCCGCCTTCCGCGAGGGCGACGCCGACACCCCGATCATCCTGATGGGCTACCTGAACCCGGTGCTCAATCGCGGCTTTCCGGCCTTCGCCGCCGCCGCCGCGAAGGCCGGCGTCGACGGCCTGATCATCGTCGATTGCCCGCCCGAAGAGGCCGACCCGCTGTCGGACGCCCTGGAGGCCGAAGGGATCGCCCTGATCCGCCTGGCCGCGCCGACCACCGACGACAAGCGCCTGCCGGCCGTGATCCGCCGCACCTCGGGCTTCGTTTATTACGTCTCGGTGGCCGGCGTGACGGGCGTCAAGTCGGCCGACCCGGCCAATGTGGCCCTCGCCGTGACCCGGCTGCGGAACGCCTCGGGCCTGCCGGTGGCCGTCGGTTTCGGCATCCGCACCCCGGCCCAGGCCGCCGCCGTGGCCCGCGTCGCCGACGCGGCCGTGGTCGGCTCGGCCCTGGTGGACGAAATCGAGTCCGCGGCCAAGATGAACGAAAACGTGACCGAGAAGGTTCTTCTCAAGGCGTCGGAGCTGGCTAAGGCTGTGCGGTCGGCGCGACTCGAATTGGCGTGAGGCTGAAGGCTATGGCGATGGCTGAACCCCAGGGGCCCAAGAAGGGCGACAAGACCAAGGCTCCGGCCGAGCGCCGCGGCGGCTGGCTGTCGCGGATCGCGCCCGGCGTGCGCGGCGCGTTCGCCAAGCGCGAGACGCCGGAGAACCTCTGGGTCAAGTGCCCCGACACGGGCGAAATGATCTACCGCTCCGACCTGGAGGCGGCCCTGTGGGTCACCCCGGCCGGACGCCATATGCGCATCGGCCCCGAGGCGCGCTTCAAGTTCACCTTCGACGAGGCCGCTTACGAGGTCCTGCCGACTCCGGCGGTGTTCGAGGATCCGCTGAAGTTCTCGGACGGCAAGTCCTACAAGGACCGCCTGGCCGCCGCCCGCAAGGCGACCGGCGAGCAGGACGCCATGGCCATCGCCTATGGCAAGGTCGGCGGCGCCGACGCCGTGGTGCTGGTCCAGGACTTCGCCTTCATGGGCGGTTCGCTGGGCATGGCCGCCGGTGAAGGCTTCATCGCCGCCGCCGAGGCCGCGATTCTGCGCCAGGTTCCGCTGATCGCCTTCACCGCCGCCGGCGGCGCGCGGATGCAGGAAGGGGCCCTGTCCCTGATGCAGATGGCCCGCACCACCCTGGCCATCAACGCGATGAAGGACGCCGGCCTGCCCTACGTCGTGGTCCTCACCGACCCGACCACCGGCGGCGTCACCGCCTCCTACGCCATGCTGGGCGACGTCCACCTGGCCGAGCCGGGCGCCCTGATCGGCTTCGCCGGTCCCCGGGTGATCGAGCAGACCATCCGCGAGACCCTGCCGCCGGGCTTCCAGCGCTCGGAATACCTGGTCGAGAAGGGCATGGTCGACCGCGTCACCCCGCGCAAGGAGCTGCCCGCCGTACTGGGCTCGATCCTGGGCACGCTGATGATGGGACGCGGCCTCAAGGCGGCTTAAACCGCCCGAATGACCGACCATCTCCGCGCCCATGACGCCGCGCTGGCGCGGCTGCAGGCCCTGCATCCCAAGCTGATCGACCTGTCGCTGGACCGCATGCAGCGGCTGTGCACGGCGCTGGGCGAACCCCAGAAACGCCTGCCGCCGGTGATCCACGTGGCCGGCACCAACGGCAAGGGCTCGACCGTCGCCTATCTGCGGGCCATGGCCGAGGCGGCCGGGCTGAAGGTCCACGTCTTCACCTCGCCCCACCTGGTGCGGTTCGCCGAGCGCATCCGCCTGGCCGGGACCCTGATCACCGACGAACACCTGGCCCGGGTGCTGGACCGCGTCGAGACCGCCAACGCCGGCCTGCCGATCACCTTCTTCGAAATCACCACCGCCGCGGCGTTCCAGGCCTTTTCCGAGGTCCCGGCCGACCTGTGCCTGGTCGAGGTGGGGCTGGGCGGGATCCTGGACGCCACCAACGTGGTCATGCCGGTGGTCAGCGTCATCGCCCCGATCGACATCGACCACCGCGAGTTCCTGGGCGACACCCTGGCGGCCATCGCCCAGGAAAAAGCCGGGATCATCAAGCCCAACACGCCGGTGGTCAGCGCCCGCCAGCAGGAGGAGGCCGAACGGGTCGTCGAGCGCGAGGCCGATCTGTTCGAGGCGCCTCTGACGATGGCGGGACGCGACTTCGACGCCTGGAACGAGCGCGGGCGGCTGCTGGTGCAACTTCAGGACCGCCTGCTGGACCTGCCGGCCCCGGCCCTGCCGGGCGAGCACCAGTTCGCCAACGCCGGCCTGGCGGTGGCGGCCCTGCTGACCCTGAACGATCCGCGCATCGACGAGGCCGCCATGGCCAAGGGGATCGCGGCCACGACCTGGCCGGCGAGATTCCAGCGGCTGACCGCCGGACCGCTGGCGCAGCGCGCCAAGGCGGGCGGGGCCGACCTGTGGTTGGACGGCGGCCACAATCCTCACGCGGGTCAGGCCGTGGCCCGGGCCCTGGGCGAGCTGGCGGCCCGCGACGGGCGGCCCGTGGCCCTGATCTCGGGCCTGCTGGCCAACAAGGACGCCGCGGGATTCTTCGCGCCGTTCGCGCCGCTGAAGGCCAAGCTGTTCGCGGTGACGTTCGAGGGCGCCGCCGCCGCCAGCGCCGCTCAGACGGCGGCGGCCGCCGAGCTGGCCGGCCTGCGGGCCCAGGCCTGCGATAGTCTCGAAGCGGCGTTGGACAAGGCGTTGGCCATCGAACCGACCCCGCACGTGCTGATCTGCGGCTCGCTCTACCTGGCGGGCGAAGTGTTGGCGATGAGCCCGGAGACCTGGCCGACCTAGGGCCGGTCTAGACCAGAATGTTCAGCAGCGAGCCCGGGCGCAGGATCTTCTGCGGCTGCTGCTCCGGCTGGACGAACGGGCGAGGCGGCGGCTGGCGCTGCGGCTGGGCCTGGGTCTGCAGTTGGACGGCGATCGGCGGGATCGTGGGGCGCGTCGGCGCCGCCTCGGCCACGGCCGCCTGGAAGAACGCCGCCGCGCGCGAGCCGCCAGCCGCACCCACGCCCCCTTGCGAGCCCTGCGTAGACGCGGGTCTCTGCGGAACGGCCGGCAAGCCGGTGGGGCGGATCGTGCTCATGAACGCGACTCTATCATGGTTAATGCAAAGTCGGCGAGCATGGTCAACGCGCGGTTAATGGTCGCGGTTCAGAGACGATTTTCAGTGAAGCTTGCCCAGCATGTCTTGGACGTCGGCGTCGGTCAGGGGGCCGCTGTGCTTGGCCAGGATCACGCCGTCGGCGCCGACCAGGAAGGTCTCGGGCACGCCGGTGACGCCGAACTCGATGCCTGCCCGGCCGTTGCGGTCCGCCAGCTTGACGGCGAACGGGTCGCCCAGTTCGGCCAGGAACGCCTGGGTGCGGGCCGGCTCGTCCTTGTAGGCGACGCCGACCACGGCGACGCCCTGGGCCTTGAGCGCCATCAGCTGCGGCGCCTCGACCCGGCAAGGGGCGCACCAGGAGGCGTAGAAGTTGATCAGCCGCGGGCCGGACGGGGTGTCGCGCACCGCGACCAGGGCGCCGGTGTCGAGGTCGGGCAGGGTCACGGCCGGAACCGGCTTGCCGACCAGGGCGTGCGGCTGGACGTGCGGGTCGTGCTTCAGCGCATAGCCGGCGAACAGCACGACCAGGCCGAGCAGGACGGCCAGCGGCGCGAAGCCGATCCAGCGCCTCACGGCTTGCGGGCCTCGCGCAAGGCCTGCAGCCGCTCGGCCTCGCGCCGCCAGCGGCGGGCCGAGGCCAGGCTGTCGGCGATCATCCAGACGAAGGCGGCGGCCGAAAGGGCGAAGGCCGGCCAGACATAGATGGCGTACTTGCCGGCGTCGAAATCGAAGTGCATCGGCTCAGCCCTCCGCCTGCTGCAGGGCCAGGGCCCGGGCCTTGCGCCGCCAGACCAGGGCCCGGATCCGCACCAGCCACAGCGATCCGAACGCCGACAGATAGGCCAGGGTCATGATCAGCATCGGCCAGGCATAGACCGCCGGCAGGGCGTCGCCCGGCTTGGCGAACAGGGTGGAGCTGCCTTGGTGGAGGCTGTTCCACCATTCGACCGAGAACTTGATGATCGGCAGGTTGATCAGGCCCACCAGGGCCAGGATGGCGGCGGCGCGGGCGGCCTTCTGCTCGTCCTCGAGGGCCGAGCGCAGGGCCAGATAGCCCAGATAGAACAGCAGCAGCACCAGCACCGAGGTCAGCCGGGCGTCCCACACCCACCAGGTTCCCCACATCGGCTTGCCCCACAGCGAGCCGGTGGCCAGGGCCAGCACGGTGAACACCGCGCCCAGCGGCGCGCAGGCCACGGCGGCGGCGTCGGCCAGGGCGTGGCGGAAGATCAGGGCCAGCAGGCTGGCGATCCCCAGGCAGAGATAGACGAACATGCTGATGATGGCGGCCGGCACGTGGATGAACATCATCCGCACGGTGTCGCCCTGCTGGTAGTCCTCCGGCGCGGCGAAGGTCAGGACCAGGCCGGCCGCGGCCAGCACCACGGCGATCACGCCGAACATCGGCGCGGCCCAGCGCGAAAAGGCCATGAACCGCTCGGGGTTCGTCAGGAAGTCCAGGGGATGGTGTTGATCGCGGGCGCCCATTTCCGAGCCTTAGAAGACCTGAAGGGCGCCCGCAATCGTGGAGGTTGCCTAGTCGGCTTTTGGCCTGGCCGGCATGCCGCCCGGACCGCCCTTGAAGTGGTGGAATTCGGCCCGGCGCCTCGGGCCGTGGTCGCCGCCCCGGGGACCCAGGACGTCGAAGGCCTTCTTCTGGCTGGGCGACAGGGCGGCGTAGAAGGTCCGGGTGGCGTCGATGCGGGCCTTGGCGCGGGTCAGGTGTTCGGTCTCGCGGTCCAGGCGCTCCGGCGTGGTCAGTTTGCGCGGGGCGTCGGCGCCGTCGCGCTTGAACCCGTCCTTGCGCCACTCGCCGGGTCCGGTCGACGCCAGATAGGCCTTCAGGGCGCCGTCCTGCTCGGGGCGCAGCTGCAGYACGTCGCGCAGGTGCTGGGCGCGGGCTTCGGGATCGGGACGACGATGATGGCGCATCATCGACGGACCATCGTGGCCACCCTGACCGTGATCCGCCATCGGCGGCGGGCCAGGCGGCGGGCCGTCCTGGGCGACGGCGACCGTCGTGGTGGAAAGCGTGATCGCGGCCGCGGCCATCATGGCCAGGCGGCTCGGTTGAAAGCGCATGGAGTTGCTCCGGTAAAAGTCCCTTGAGCCCAACCTCGATTCCCCGTGTAACGCTGGAATGTCAGAATCCCCGACGAATGTTGCAGGACTGACGGACAGGTCGCCCATAACGCTTTGACGACGCGACATATTTTCGCGCCCGACGCTCCGAGGAGTCCCCCGAATGCTCTATCTGCTGGCCAAGGCCGCGATTTCCGGCGTGATCATCGCCCTGGTGTCCGAGATCGCCAAGCGCCAGCCGGGCTTCGGCGCCCTGGTCGCTTCGCTGCCGCTGATCTCGATCCTGGGCATGCTGTGGCTGTGGCGCGACACGCATGACGTGCGGCGGATGGCGACCCACGTCGAGGCCACCTTCTGGTACGTCCTGCCGTCCCTGCCGATGTTCCTGATCGTGCCGGCCCTGCTGCGGCGAGGCGTCGGCTTCTGGCCCGCGCTGCTGACAGGTTGTGGCGTGACGATCGGGCTCTATCTGATGATGACCGTCGTGGGGCCAAGGGTCGGGCTGAAGCTCTAGCCGCCTGGCGCCGTGTCCCGAACTCCGGCAAGAGGCCCCCATGGAAAAACGCGTCGCCTTTCTCGCGCTCACCCTGTCGGGACTATGTTGGGGCCTGGGCTTCCCGCTCGGCAAGTTCGTGCTGACCGAGACGGATGCGGCCCACATGGTGCTGCTGCGGTTCGCGACGGCGGCGATCGCGGCCGCGCCCTTCGCCTTCGCCCGGGCCGAAACCCGGGCGCTGTTTCGCTCGCCGGTGATCCTGGCGGCCGGCGCGTTCTACGGCATCGCCTTCATGGTGCAGTTCGAGGGCCTGGCCCATGTCAGCGTCACCCTGGCGGCCCTGCTGGTCGGGGCCATGCCGGCCCTGATCGCCGTCAGCGCCAAGCTGCTGGGCGAGAAGGTCAGCCGGGCCTCGTGGCTGGGCGTCGCCGCCGCCACGTTGGGCGCGGCCCTGATCGCCGGCAAGCCCGACGGGGCGGGCTCGCCGCTGGGCGTGGCCCTGTCGCTGGGCTCGCTCTTCATCTTCCTGGCCTGGCTGCTCACCCTGCGCCGCGCGCCGCCTTCGCCGACCCCGATGGCCATTCCGGCGGTGACGGTGATCATCGCCGCCTTCACCGTCCTGCCGATCGCCCTCTTCATGCACGGTCCGCCCAAGCTGGATCTCAGCCCGCCGGTCTGGGCGGCCATCGTCGGCCAGGGCGTGCTGGCGACGCTGGTGGCCACGGCCGCCTGGCAGTTCGGCTCGGCCCGGGTCGACGCGGCCAGCGCCGGCGTGTTCATCAATATCGAGCCGCTGATGGGGGCCTGTATCGGGGTCATGCTGTTTGGCGACCACCTGAGCTTCGCCCTGGGCGTCGGCGGTCTGCTGATCATCGCCGGCAGCTTCATCGTCGTGTTGGGCGAGAAGCGCCCCGCCCCGGTCTGCGCCAGCGCCGGGCCGATCTAAAACCCCTCTCTCTTTGAGGGAGGGTTTCGGTCAGCGCCCCCTAATCCAGCGCATTCCGGCACGCCGCCGCCATGGCGATCGGGCTCAGAGCCACGGCCGCGGCCGAATAAGCCAGCAGCAGGAACAGGCCGCCCGTCCACGGCAAACCTCCAGCCAAAGCGTCCAAGGCCCCCGCCCCAAAGATCACCGGCGGCACGTAGAGCGGCAGGACGATCACCGCGACCAGCAGCCCGCCGCGCTTCGACCCCAACGCCAGGCTGGCGCCCAGTCCGCCCAGGAACGAGAAGGCCAGCCCCCCGGCCAGGGCGCAGGGGATCAGCAACGGGATGATGTGCGGCGAGGCGCCCAGGGCCAGGGCGGCGATCGGGGCGGCCAGGGCCAGGGGCGCGCCAGCGGCCAGCCAGTGGGCCAGGCACTTGGCCACGGCCACGGCTTCCAGGGGGGCGGGACCCAGGGCCAGCAGGTCCAGCGCCCCGTCCTCGAAGTCGCGCTCGAACAGCCGCTCCAGCGACAGCAGCGCCGCCAGCGCCAGGGCCAGCCAGGCGATGCCGGGGGCCAGCGACGCCAGCCGCTCGGGGGCGCGGCCGGCCGCCAACGGCAGCAGGGTGACGACGCAGGCATAGAAGGCCAGGGCCAGCAGCGGTCCGCCGCCCTTGCCCCAGGCCAGGGCCAGCTCACGGCGCAGGAGGACGAGGAAGGCCTTCATCCGCCCACCTCCACGACCCGGCAAGGGACGGGCAGGGGATCGTGCACCGCCGCCAGCACCATGCCGCCGCCGGCCAGGTGCTCGGCCATCAGGGCGCCGAAGCCCTCGCGATGACCGGCGTCCAGCGGGGCCATGGGTTCGTCCAGCAGCCACAGCGACCGGGGGCTGGCCAGCAGCCGCGCCAGGGCCACGCGCCGACGCTGGCCGGCCGACAGGCGGCGGACCTCCAGGTCGAGCAGGCGGTCCAGGTCCAGCCGGGTCGCCGCCGCCCGGGCCGAGGCTTCGGATCCGCCTGTCCAGCGGGTCTGGAACAGCAGTTCTTCCCAGGCCGAGCGCGTCGACTTCAGGCCGTCGTGATGGCCGACCAGGTGCAGGGCGTCGGACCGCGCGACCTCGGCCTCCAGAGGACCGGCCTCGCCGTCGAAGCCGATGCCGCCCTCTGACGGCCGCAGCAGTCCCGCCACCGCCCGCAGAAGGCTGGTCTTGCCCGCGCCGTTGCGCCCCGTGAGCGCCACGGCCTGTCCGGCGCAAACCTCCAAGTTTAGGCCCGAAAACAGCCGCCGTTCGCCGCGAACAAGACTTAAATCCTTGATGCGAATAGTTCTCAACATAGGCCCGAAACCCTCAAGACCCTGGCCTGTGCATGGACGTTGTCCACGACGACCGCTAAGAAGCCCTCGGCCGTCACCCTCCGCATTGGATGGGGCGTACGCGGCGCGAGGATGGACGCTGTGGGTCCGCCTCGATCGCGCGATCCCTGGAGAGGTTTTCCGGCGGCCGTGGACAGAGAAGGGATCCTTCGAAATGGCGTCTTTAGACAGCCTCAAAACCCGCCGCGAACTCGTCGTCGGCGGCAAGACCTACGTCTATTACAGCCTTCGCGCCGCTGAGGAAGCGGGTCTGAACGGCGCCGGCAAGCTGCCGGTCTCCATGAAGGTGCTGCTCGAGAACCTGCTGCGCTACGAAGACGGCGTGTCGGTCAACGAAGCCGACCTGAAGGCCGTGGCCAACTGGCTGGACAACAAGGGCAGCGTCGAGCACGAAATCAGCTTCCGCCCGGCCCGCGTCCTGATGCAGGACTTCACCGGCGTTCCGGCCGTCGTCGACCTGGCCGCCATGCGCGACGCCATGGTCGCCCTGGGCGCCGACCCGGCCAAGATCAACCCGCTGAACCCCGTCGACCTGGTCATCGACCACTCGGTGATGGTCGACAACTTCGGTTCGCCCAAGGCCTATGACGAGAACGTCGCCAAGGAATATGAGCGCAACATCGAGCGCTACCGCTTCCTGCGCTGGGGTTCGTCGGCCTTCAACAACTTCCGCGTCGTGCCCCCCGGCACCGGCATCTGTCACCAGGTGAACCTGGAATATCTGGCCCAGACGGTCTGGACCGCGGCCGTCGATGGCGATGAAGTCGCCTATCCCGACACCGTCGTCGGCACCGACAGCCACACCACCATGGTCAACGGCCTGTCTGTCCTGGGCTGGGGCGTGGGCGGCATCGAGGCCGAGGCCGCCATGCTGGGCCAGCCGATCCCGATGCTGATCCCGGAAGTCATCGGCTTCAAGCTGACCGGCGCCATGCCGGAAGGCGCGACCGCCACCGACCTGGTGCTGACCGTCACCCAGATGCTGCGCAAGAAGGGCGTGGTCGGCAAGTTCGTCGAATTCTACGGCGACGCCCTGGCCAACCTGACCCTGGAAGACCAGGCGACCATCGCCAACATGGCTCCGGAATACGGCGCCACCTGCGGCTTCTTCCCGATCAGCGCCTCGACCGTGGCCTACCTCAAGGGCACCGGCCGCGACGCCGCCCGCGTCGCCCTGGTCGAAGCCTACGCCAAGGAACAGGGTCTGTGGTGGGAGCCGGGCACGCCCGAGCCGACCTTCACCGACAGCCTGGAACTGGACCTGTCGTCGGTGCTGCCGTCGCTGGCCGGCCCCAAGCGTCCGCAAGACCGCGTGCTGCTGACCGAGTCCGCCGCCAAGTTCGCCGAGAGCCTGGCCGGTGAGTTCGGCAAGGCCGAAGCCCCCAACGCCCGCGTGCCGGTCGAAGGCGAGAACTTCGACGTCGGCCACGGCGACGTGGTCATCGCGGCCATCACCAGCTGCACCAACACGTCCAACCCCTCGGTCCTGATCGCCGCCGGCCTGCTGGCCAAGAACGCGGTGGCCAAGGGCCTGAAGGTCAAGCCGTGGGTGAAGACCTCGCTGGCCCCCGGCTCGCAGGTGGTCACCGACTATCTGCTGAAGGCCGGCCTGACCAAGCACCTCGATGCTCTCGGCTTTAACCTCGTGGGTTATGGCTGCACCACCTGCATCGGCAACTCGGGCCCTCTGCCCGAGAACATCAGCAAGGCCGTCAACGACGCCGACCTGGTGGCCTGCTCGGTGCTGTCGGGCAACCGCAACTTCGAAGGTCGCGTGAACCCGGACGTCCGCGCCAACTACCTGGCCTCGCCGCCGCTGGTGGTGGCCTACGCCTTGGCCGGTTCGATGAAGATCGACCTGACCACCCAGCCGCTGGGCCAGGACAAGAAGGGCAACGACGTCTTCCTGAAGGACATCTGGCCTTCGAACGAGGACATCGCGACCCTGCAGCGCAAGTCGGTCACGGAAAAGATGTTCGCCAGCCGCTACGGCGACGTCTTCAAGGGCGACAAGAACTGGCAGGGGATCAAGATCACCGGCGGCCAGACCTACGCCTGGGAAGGTGACAGCACCTACGTGCAGAACCCGCCCTACTTCCCCAACATCTCGATGACCCCGACCCCGGTCACCGACATCGTGGAAGCCCGCGTCCTGGCCGTGTTCGGCGACTCGATCACCACCGACCACATCAGCCCGGCCGGCTCGATCAAGAAGACCAGCCCCGCTGGCCAGTACCTGATCGACCACGGCGTCGATCCGCTGGACTTCAACGGCTACGGCGCCCGTCGCGGCAACCACCAGGTGATGATGCGCGGCACGTTCGCCAACATCCGCATCCGCAACAAGATCACCCCGGACATCGAAGGCGGCGTGACCAAGCACTTCCCGACCGGCGAAGTGATGTCGATCTACGACGCGGCCATGAAGTACCAGGCCGAGGGCCGTCCGGCCGTGGTGTTCGGCGGCAAGGAATACGGCACCGGCTCGTCGCGTGACTGGGCCGCCAAGGGCACCAAGCTCCTGGGCGTCCGCGCGGTGATCTGCGAAAGCTTCGAGCGCATCCACCGCAGCAACCTGGTCGGCATGGGCGTTCTGCCCCTGCAGTTCGTCCAGGAAGGCTGGCAGAAGCTGGAACTGACGGGCGAAGAGATCGTCTCGATCCGCGGCCTGCAGGACCTGTCGCCGCGCAAGCAGCTGATCGTCGAGCTCTACCGCCCGACCGACGGCCGCATCGCCCGCTTCCCGGTCCGCTGCCGCATCGACACCCCGACCGAGCTTGAATACTTCAAGAACGGCGGCGTGCTGAACTACGTGCTGCGCAACCTGGCCAAGGCCGACTAAGCGCTGGACGCCTCGCGCGCTCCACGGCGCGTCGAAGAGATTGAGCCGGGCCCCCAGAAGGGGGTCCGGCTTTTTCTTCGGGTGCGGCTCAGAGTTTTTGGCGAGGAAATGTCTTCTTTTACGCGAGAAGACCGCCCTTCACGGCCTCGTGAACGGCCATCGCCCGCGATCTTGGCTTAAGTGCGCCGCACATGCGTCAGGCCCTGCTCTCCCTCGTTCTCACGACCCTCGCGGGTTTTTCAGCCGCGCCCGCGTTCGCCGCGAAACCGCCGGTGGTCGTCGAGCTTTTCACGGCTCAGGGTTGCTCCTCGTGCGGGAAGGCCAATCAGGTCATCGCCGACATGGCGGACGACAAGGGCGTGCTGGCCCTGACCTATTCGGTCGATTACTGGGACTATCTCGGCTGGACCGACACCTTCGCCAAGCCGGCCTTCGCGGCCCGCCAGCGCGCCTACGCCACCAAGTTCTCGCTGCGCGACGTGCCGACCCCGCAGGTCGTGGTCGCGGGCCGGCAGCAAGCTTCCGGCGCCAAGGCCGAGGCGGTCGAGACCCTGGTCAAGGACGCCGCCAAGGCTCCGTCCAATCCGCCGGACATGGAATTCCTCGGTTCCGGCGGCCGCGTCGCGGTCGGCTCGGGCCCGGCGCCGCGCGGCGGCGGCGAGGTATGGCTGGTGCGCTATGACCCGCGCGAGCAGGACATCGCCATCAAGCGCGGCGACAATCGCGGCCAGACCCTGGTCCACCGCAACGTCGTGCGCGAACTGGTCCGCCTGGGCCCCTGGAACGGCCGGGCCAAGCTGTACCGCCTGCCGGTCTCYAAGGACGACGACCTGAGGACGGTGATCATCGTCCAGGGCGCCAAGGGCGGCCGGGTGATCGGCGTGCTGCTGGAAGCGGCCGAGAAGTAGGCTTCGGCCTCTAGCTTATCAAAACAGGTTGTCATCCCGGACGAGCGCGCAGCGCGAAGATCCGGGACCGACGCCGGGGCTCGGGGCTTCCGGATCGGCGGCCCTCCGGGCCTTGTCCGGGATGACAGCCCATTCTGCGAAAACCACAAAGAAAAGCCCGCGCGGGGAGGGGCTGCCGCGCGGGCCTCTTAGGGGAGGGGAATGTCTAGTCCGTCGGCCGACCGGCGCTCCGGATCGGGAGGGCTGGGGGCAATCAGGGTCCGGACCCGAAGCGTCCGATCAGCCGACACTGAATTTATGGCGAGACAACCCGGCGCTCGAAGGGCGCGATCAAGGTCGTTTCGGGACCGTTCGTGTCGAACCTGTGTCCGAGGCCCGTCGTCACGCACATACGAAAACCCCGCGTGGAGAGGGGCGCCACGCGGGGGTCTCGAGCAATGTTCTAGAGGGTCTCTGTCGGCCGACCGGCCCACGATCAAGGGGGCTGGGGGGGCTGTTCAGGATCCTGAACCGCAGGATGTCCGATCAGCCGACACCGTCAAATTGGTGGGGCAAGTAGGCGGTCGAAAGTCTGAATTAAGGTCATTCCGTGGCGGCGTGAGACAGCCGGGAAATTATCAGAAGACTCTGTAGCGCCACGGCAACGCTTGGTTCACCGGCATTCGAGGGACGATTTCCACCGCTCGCCATGGGGCCTGCTTTGGGTTTAGGATTCGTCCGATGGCCCTGGATTCCCGCCCCGTCGCCGCTGTCGTTTTCTTTGAGCGTCGCGAGATCGACCAGCTCATGCGGCTGTATGGCCGGATGGTCGCCGCCGGCGAGTGGCGCGACTACGGCATGGCCGGACAGAGCGACCACGCGGTGTTCTCGATCTTCCGCCACGCCGCCGAGGCCCCGCTCTACCGCATCGAAAAACGCCCGGCCCTGGCCCGCAAGCAGGGCGAATGGGCGGTGATCGGCCAGGGCGGCCTGACCCTCAAGCGCGGCCACGACCTAGCCCAGGTGCTGCGGATGTTCGACAAGGGCCGGTTCAGGGTGGTGGACTAGCGCGCTGAGGGACGCCCCCTCCGTCATGTCGCGTATCCGCGCCATGCCACCTCCCCCGTTTCACGGGTGAGGAGGAAGCTGAGCCGCCCTCTCCTCACCCGCAGGGCGGGGGAGGTGGCGCGATGCGCAGCATCGTGACGGAGGGGGCGTCCCCCGTTCGACGCAACAAAAAGGCCCCGGCGATTTCCCGCCGGGGCCCTTCAATCTTCAACCAGGATCTAGCGGCGCGAGCCGAAGATGCTGAGCAGGAATTGGAACAGGTTGATGAAGTTCAGATAGAGGTTCAGCGCGCCGTAGTTGGTGGCCACCGCCATCGAGTTCTGGTCGCCGCCCATTTCGTAGTAGGCCATCTTCAGCTTCTGGGTGTCGTAGGCGATCAGGCCCGCGAAGATGAGCACGCCCAGGATGCTGATGACGAAGCTCAGGCCCGGCAGATGCAGGAACATCTGGGCCAGCGACGACAGCACCAGGCCGATCAGGCCCATGATCAGGAAGCTGCCGAAACCGGTCAGGTCCTTCTTGGTGGTGTAGCCGAACAGGCTCAGGCCGCCGAAGGCGATCGAGGTGATCAGGAACGTCGTGAACACCGACTGGATTTGATAGACCAGCAGCCACAGGCCCAGGCCCGCGCCGATCGAGGCCACCAGCGCCCAGTACAGCGCGCCGGAAGAGCGGGCCGTGGGGTTACGCATGGCGAAGATCGACACCAGGATCATGGCCAGCGGCGCGAAACGCACCACCATGCCCAGCACCGTGAACCCGGCCAGGCGGCCGTCCGGCGTCAGGACATAGAGCGCGTTGGCCACCGGCGCGTAGGCGGTGGTCAGGAACGCCAGGGCGGCGGACAGCAAGAGACCCAGCGCCACCTTGTTGTAGACGCCGAGCATGAAACTACGCAGGCCGGCGTCAACCGACATGTCGGCGCGATCCGCGGGGATCGAGCGCGCGTAGCCGCGGTTGAGGTCGTTCATCGGGTTAAAGCCCTTCGAAAAAGATCGCGTCCGTGTCGGACGCTTCCCGAATATCGGGGTCCCGCGAGGATCATGCAAGATGTTGCGCTTTGCGTGGCGGGCCGGCGTCCTTAAACAGACGTAACAGTTTCCTCGAAAGGCGTGACATGGACTACGTCGAACTTGGTCGGACCGGCATCCAGGTCTCGCGCTGCTGCCTGGGCACCATGACCTGGGGCTCGCAGAACAGCGAGGCGGAGGCCCACGAACAGATGGACTACGCCCTGAGCCAGGGCGTGACCTTCTGGGACACCGCCGAGATGTATTCCAGCCCGCCCAGTCCCGAGACCCAAGGCAACACCGAGCGCCATATCGGCTCGTGGCTGAAGAAGACCGGCAAGCGCCAGGAGATCGTCCTGGCCTCGAAGGTGGCCGGCCGGGGCGCGGCGTTCGGCGGCCTCTCCTGGATGCGGCCCGATGGCGGCTCCACGCGCCAGACCAAGGCCCAGATCGACTACGCGGTCGAGCAGTCGCTCAAGCGCCTGGAGACCGACTATCTGGATCTCTACCAGCTGCACTGGCCCGACCGGCCGGTGCGGGTGTTCGGCGGCCAGACCTTCAAGGACTACGAGCAGGACTTCGAGGCGTTCGGCGACATTCTCCTGGCGCTGGACGCCCACGTGAAGAAGGGCACGATCCGTTCGATCGGCGTCTCCAACGAGTTTCCGTGGGGCGTGATGCGCTTCCTGGCCGAAGCCGAGAGCAGGGGCCTGCCGCGCATCGCCTCGATCCAGAACGCCTACCACCTGGCCAACCGCACGTTCGAATACGGCCTGGCCGAGATCGCCATGCGCGAGCAGGTGGGCCTGCTGGCCTATTCGCCGCTGGCCCAGGGCGCCCTGACCGGCAAGTACCTGGACGGCAAGCTGCCCGAGGGCTCGCGCAAGGCGCTCTACAATCGCATGCAGCGCTACGAGGGTCCCGGCGCCGAGGAGGCGATCCGCGGCTATGTGGATCTGGCCGCCCATTTCGGCGTCGATCCGGCCACGCTGGCCCTGAAGTTCTGCGACACCCGTCAGTTCGTCACCGCCACCATCATCGGCGCCACCTCGATGGACCAGCTGAAGACCAACATCGCCGCCTTCGACCTGACCTGGACCGAGGAGATGGAGAAGGCGGTCAATGCGTTGCACGCGCTGCGGCCGAACCCCTGTCCGTAAGAGCGCGAGCCCTCCCCCACCGAGGGAGGATCGGCTAAAAGTCTCTTCATGATCCGTCTGTTCACCGCCGTCGCCCTTCCCGCCGCAGTCGGTGACCACCTTCTGCCCCGCCAGCACGGGATCGAGGGCGCGCGCTGGCGGCCGCGCGAGGCCTTCCACATCACCCTGAAGTTCATCGGCGAYGTGCAGGAGACCACCGCCGCCGACCTGGACGAAGAACTGCGCGCGATCGAGGCTCCGGCCTTCGATCTGGAACTGCAGGGCGTCGGCCATTTCGGCGAGGGGGTCGAGATCCACGCCGTCTGGGCCGGGGTCGCCGAGAACCGCGACCTGCGCCGTCTGGCCAAGGCCAACGAGAGCGCCGCCCGCCGGGCCGAGCTGAAGCCGGAGACCCGGCTCTACACCCCGCACGTCACCCTGGCCTATCTGAAGCGGCCCGCCGTGCCCGAGGTCGCCGCCTGGATACAGGCCAACAACCTGCTGCACTCGCCGCCGTTCCGGGTCGACCGCTTCGGCCTCTATTCCAGCTGGCGCACCAGCGAGGGCTCGGCCTATCGGCTGGAGGCGGAGTATCCGCTGGGCTGAGGCTGGAGCGGAAACGTCCAAGAACGGCGTTCGCCCTTGCGGTTTGATCCCGGCTCGCGCCAGATCACGGCAGCGCTCAACGGTCCGGAGATCCGCATGTCCCTCTATCTGTTCGCCCTGCTGATCGGCGTGGTCGCCGGCCTGCGCGCCATGACCGCCCCGGCCGCCGTCGCCTGGGGCGCGCATCTGGGCCTGATCCCGCTGGCCGGCACGCCGTTGGCCTGGCTGGGCGGCAATATCGCGACCTGGACCTTCACCGCCCTGGCCGTGCTGGAGCTGGTCGGCGACCAACTGCCCAAGACCCCCAGCCGCAAGGTCCCGGTGCAGTTCGGGACCCGGATCCTGAGCGGCGCCTTCTGCGGCGCGGCCACCGGCCTGACCGCCAATGCCTGGATCGGCGGCGCGATCGCCGGGGCCATCGGCGCGGTGATCGGCACCCTGGGCGGGGCGGACGTGCGCGGCCGCCTGGCCAAGGCGTTCGGCAAGGACCTGCCGGCCGGCCTGCTGGAGGACGTCGTCGCCGTGGCCGGCGCGGCCCTGATCGTCTCGGCGCTCTGAACCATGGCCGCCCCCAATCCCGAAAAGCGAAGCTTCGACGCCATCGTCATCGGGGCCGGCCAGGCCGGTCCGTCCCTGGCCGGACGGCTGACCGACGCCGGCTGGACCGTCGCCCTGGTCGAGCGCAAGGACTTCGGCGGCACCTGCGTCAACACCGGCTGCATGCCGACCAAGACCTTGGTGGCCAGCGCCTACGCCGCCCATCTGGCCCGGCGATCGGCGGAATATGGCGTCACGCTCGGCGGCGAGGTCGGGGTGGACATGAAGCGCGTCCACGACCGCGCCCGGACCGTCACCCTCAACGCCCGGGGCAACCTGGAAAAGTGGCTGGACGGCATGAAAGGCTGCACGGTCTTTCGCGGCCACGCCCGTTTCGAGAGCGCCGACACCGTGCGGGTCGGCGACGACCTGCTGACCGCCCCGAAGATCTTCCTCAACGTCGGCGGCCGCGCCAACGCCCCGGACATGCCGGGGCTGAACGACATCACCTACCTGACCAATGTCGGCATGATGGAGGTCGAGGCGCTGCCCCGGCATCTGGTGATCGTCGGCGGCAGCTATATCGGCCTGGAGTTCGCCCAGATGTACCGGCGCTTCGGGGCCGAGGTCACGGTCGTCGAGATGGGTCCGCGCCTGATCGGCCGCGAGGATCCGGAGATCTCCGACGCCGTCCGCGAGATCCTGGAGGCCGAGGGGATTGCCGTTCGTCTCAAGTCCGAGTGCATCTCGTTCGCGCCCTGCGATGAGGGCGTCTGCGTCCACGTCACCTGCGAGGACGGCGCGCCGCAGGTGACGGGTTCGCACACCCTGCTGGCCATCGGCCGCAAGCCCAACACCGACGACCTCGGCTTGGACAAGGCCGGAATCGACCTCGACAAACGCGGCTACGTGGTCGTCGACGACCAGCTGAAGACCAGCAATCCCGGCGTCTGGGCCATGGGCGACTGCAACGGCAAGGGCGCCTTCACCCACACCGCCTACAACGACTTCGAGATCATCGCCGCCAACCTGCTGGACAACGATCCACGCAAGGTCAGCGACCGCATCACCTGCTACGGCCTGTTCATCGACCCGCCCCTGGGCCGCGTCGGCATGACCGAGGCCGAGGCCCGCGCCACCGGCCGCCCGCTGCTGGTCGGCAAGCGCCCGATGACCCGCGTCGGCCGGGCGACCGAGAAGGGCGAGACGCAAGGCTTCATGAAGGTGGTGGTCGACGCCGAGACCAAGCAGATCCTCGGCGCGGCGATCCTCGGCCTGAACGGCGACGAGGCGATCCACGGCATGATTGACCTCATGTACGCCAAGGCGCCCTACACCACGATCCAGCGCGCGGTGCACATCCACCCGACGGTGTCGGAGCTGATCCCGACGATGCTGGGCGAGCTGAAGCCGCTCGCCTAGCCGTCACGCGACCGCGTGGTCCTTCAGAACGCCCAGCGGGACCACCGCCAGCATCTCCTCGTGGCTGGCCTCCAGCACCACGGGCGGGGCGACGCCGGCGTCGAGGGCTTCCTTCCAGCGGCCGGCGCACAGGCACCAGCGGTCGCCAGGCAGCAGGCCGCGGAAGGCGTATTCCGGGCGCGGGGTCGTCAGGTCGTTGCCGGTGGCCGCCGAGAAGGCCAGGAATTCCACGGTCATCACCGCGCAGACCGTGTGCAGTCCCAGGTCGTGCGGCCCCGTCTCGCAACAGCCGTTGCGGTAGAAGCCGGTCACCGGGTTCAGCGAGCAGGGCTGCAGCTCCTGGCCCAGGACGTTCTTGGCGGTGTCGTCGTAGCGCGTGGTCATGCCGCGAGCTTAACCCGGTTTTCCATCCGTGGCGGGCGAATCTCGACACCGTTCCAGTGTTCGCGGCGTGTGATGGCTTCCGATGTCGCGCCCCAGATGCTTAAGAGGAAGAACAAGACCAAGAATTCCAGCGGGAGCCTCATGTCCGACATCGCCCGGCCGCGCCGCAGCGCCCTCTACATGCCCGCCTCCAACGCCAAGGCGGTGGACAAGGCGCGCACTTTGGACGCCGACGTGATCATCCTGGACCTCGAGGACGCCGTCGCCCCGGACATGAAGGAAGCCGCCCGCGACGCCGCCGTGGCGGCGGTCAAGGCCGGGGGCTTTGGCCCGCGCGAGATCGTCATCCGCACCAACGGCCTGGACACCCCCTGGGGCGAGGCCGACCTGAAGGCCGCCGCCGAGGCGGGCCCGGACGCGGTGCTGGTCCCGAAAGTCAACGACGCGGCCGACGTCTACGCCTACCAGGCCGCCCTGCACGCCGCCCCGGTCCACACCAAGCTGTGGACCATGATCGAGACCGGCAAGGCCGCCTTCCACCTGTGGGAGATCGCCGCGGCCTCGCGCACCACCCGCCTGAGCGGCTGGGTGATGGGGGTCAACGACCTGGCCAAGGAGATGCGGGCCCGCCAGACCCCGGGCCGCGAAGCCTTCCTGCCGATCCTGTCGCTGTCGGTCGCCGCCGCCCGGGCCCACGGCCTGACCATCCTGGACGGGGTGCACAACGACATCGRGGACCTGGACGCCCTGGAGGCGGTCTGCGGCCAGGCCGTCGACTTCGGCTTCGACGGCAAGACCCTGATCCATCCCAAGCACCTGGAGATCTGCAACCGCGCCTTCTCGCCGACCGAAGGCGAGATCGCCTGGAGCCACGCGGTGATCGCCGCCTTCGCCGCCCCCGAAAACGCCGGCAAGGGCGCCCTGCGGGTCGAGGGCAAGATGGCCGAGCGGCTGCATCTGGTTCAGGCCGAACGGCTGGTGGCGGTGGCCGCCGCCATCGCCGAACGCTCGGCCGCCTAGGCTGACGTCCCGATGCGCGCGCTCCTGATCTCCCTGCTGGCCTTCGTCGCCGCACCCGCTCTGGCTCAAGAGGCGCCGGTCTCGACCGCGCCGGTCGCCAGCCCGCCGGCCCAGGCGGCGCCCGTCGATCCGAACGCCCCGCCCGTCGTGGCCGCCCCGCCGGCCCCGGACGCGGCGGTCTCGGCCGACCAGGCCGTCGACCCCCTGGCCGACCTGATCGCTCAAAGCGGTCCCCAGACCACGGACGAGGAAGAGCCCGCCGCCCAGGCGCCGCTGCCGCCGCACAAGCCGACCGTCCTGCCGATCCCAGCCCCCGAACCCCCGGAAGACGAGATCCCGGGCCACGCCGTGCCCCAGGGCGCCTATGTGCCGATGGCCGAGGCCTACGACCTGCGGGTCAAGGGCTCGATCCTCGCGGCCCAGGGCCTGCAGGGGCCGCTGGACGGCGGCTGGTCGATCACGGGACCGGACGGCGCGCCCCTCTATGCGCTGCAGCTGGTCGACAAGGTCGGCGGCTATGACGGGCTGGAAGGCGCTTGGCGCGACGTGCGCCGGCCCGGGACGGTGGGCTCCACCGGCCTGATCGATTTCGTCGACCGCTCCTACAGCGGCTTTCTCGCCCGGTTCTCGCCGCGCCCCGGCCGGCTGGCGACCCTGGACCTGACCCCGCGCGGCGACGGATCCTGGGCCGGCAAGCTCAACGACAACGGCGTCGAGACCCTGGTCACCGCCCGCCGCGTGGCCCAGGCCACCTTGCCGGCGGGCTATGTTCCGGTCGGCCGCGGTCCGGTGATCTGGGGCGCGCCCCGCGCCGCGCCGCGCGTGGTCGCCGAAGCGCCCGCCAAGGGTCCGGCCTGCTCGACCAAGGGCAAGACCGGCAAGGCCCTGAAGGCCGCCAAGGCCAAGTGCGCCGCCGCCGCCAAGAAGGGCGGCAAGGGCAAGGCGACGACGGCCAAGGGCAAGAAGAGCGCGAAGGGCAAGGCCGTGGCGTCCAAGGGCTCGAAAGCCAAGGGCAAGAGCTCGGCCAAGGGCTCGAGCAAGGCTTCGAGCAAGAAGAAGCGGTGACCTTCTCCCTTCCCCCTTGATGGGGGAAGGGTCGGGGATGGGGGTGATTGCTGAATTGGCCGCGTTAAGAACGCTGCGCGTTCACCCCCATCCGACCGCTTCGCGGCCACCTTCCCCCATCAAGGGGGAAGGATGCCCAGCACCGCCCTCGCCGCCGCGACCGCTCGCTCGAGCATCCCAGCCTCATACGCCTCGCCCGCCGAATGCCCCCACACCGGTCCCGGCCAGGCCGGATCGCCGACCCGGCGGCCCAGGACGTGGACGTGCAGCTGCGGCGTGACATTGCCCAGGGCGCCGACATTGAGCTTGTCGACCGCCAGGCCCAGCACCTCGGCAACGGCGCGAACGGCCGACCCGGCCAGCACCGTTTCCTCGACCAGCCGTACGCGGTCGGCGGCGGACAGGTCCTCCAGCTCCCGCGCCGCCCCGACCCGTGGGATCAGCACCACCCACGGATAGCGGGCGTCCAGTTGCAGCCGGGCATGGCACAGCGGCAGCTCGCCCAGCTCGGCGGAGGTGGCCACGAAGGCCGGATCGAGGACGAACTCAGCCATGTTTCGGAATCGCCGCCCAATAGTCGAGGTCGAGGATGACGCCGGGCGCATAGACGCCCGCCTCGTCCTTGTCCGGGAAGTCGGCGCAGGGCCGGTCCACGGTCGCCACCAGGCGCAGGCGCAGAGCGCCGATCCCTGGGCCCCCAAAGTCAGACAGGTCCGCCTTGTCGAGCACTTCGCTCCACGCGAACACCGTGCCGCCGGCGAAATAGGGGCTGACATGGCGGCCGCCATTGATCGCCAGGATCAGGCCGGCGTTCTGCAGGCCGTTGAACGACAGGGCCTTGGCGGTCGAGATCACCACCCCGCCATAAACCAGCCGCCGGCCCGACGGGTCCTTGGCGCGTTCGAACTGGTTGAAGTGGACCTTGGCGGTGTTCTGCCACAGCCGCGTGGCCATCTGCGCCTCGGCCTCCTCGACGACCATGCCGTCGACATGGTCGATCTTCTCGCCGATCTCGTAGTCCTCGAAGGCGTGCGGCGCGCCGGCGTGGGCGAAGTCGTACTTTCTGAAATCCAGGCCCGGCGGCGGCACGAGGTCGGCGGCCGCCACGGCGCCGGCCAGCGCGGGAACCGACTGCCCCTCGACCACCGCGGCGGGATCGCGCTTGTGCACCATCACCCAGCGCACATAGCTGAGCACCGCCACGCCGCGCTGGTTCACGCCGGTGGTGCGCACATAGACCACGCCCGTCTTGCCGTTGGAGTTCTCCTTCAGCCCGATCACCTCGGACTTCGCCGACAGGGTGTCGCCCGGATGCACCGGCGCCAGGAACCGGCCCTCGGCGTAGCCCAGATTGGCCACGGCGTTCAGGCTGATGTCCGGCACGGTCTTGCCGAACACCACGTGGAAGGCGACCAGCGGATCGACGGGGGCGGTCTCTAGCCCGCAGTCGCGCGCGAAGACGTCGGACGAGAACAGCGAAAAGCGCGGTCCGTACAGCGCCGTGTACAGCGCCACGTCGCCCGCCGTGATCGTGCGCGGGGTCGCGTGGACGATCACCTGGCCCAGGCGGAAGTCCTCGAAATAGTTCCCCGGATCGGTCTTGCTCATCCCTGCGTCCTCTTATCGTTGTTCAGACAGTTTTGCCGCACTGCAGCGAAACGGGAAAGAGGGCTTGAGACTAAGCCGTTGCGGGCGTAGACCGCGCCCGACATTCATCGTCCACAGCCTTGACGGAGACCCCATGGCTCGCGCGAAGATCGCCCTCATCGGCGCCGGCATGATCGGCGGCACCCTGGCCCACATCGCCGCGCGCGAAGAGCTGGGCGACATCCTGCTGTTCGACATCGCCGAAGGCACCCCCCAGGGCAAGGCCCTGGACATCGCCGAAGCCTCGGCCGTGTTCGGCAAGGACGTCAGCCTTAAGGGCGTCAACGACTACGCCGACATCGCCGGCGCCGACGTCTGCATCGTGACCGCCGGCGTGCCGCGCAAGCCGGGCATGAGCCGCGACGACCTGCTGGGCATCAACCTGAAGGTCATGAAGGCCGTCGGCGAAGGCATCAAGGCCCACGCCCCCAACGCCTTCGTCATCTGCATCACCAACCCGCTCGACGCGATGGTCTGGGCCCTGCAGCAGTTCTCGGGCCTGCCCAAGGAGAAGGTCATCGGCATGGCCGGCGTCCTGGACTCGGCGCGCTTCGCCTTCTTCCTGGCCGAAAAGACCGGCGTGTCGGTCGAGGACATCCACGCCTGGACCCTGGGCGGCCACGGCGACGACATGGTGCCGATGGTCCGTCACTCGACGGTCGGCGGCCTGCCGCTGCCGGAACTGGTCAAGCAAGGCTGGCTGTCGCAGGAAGAGCTGGACGGCATCRTCAAGCGCACCCGCGGCGGCGGCGGCGAGATCGTCGCCCTGCTGAAGACCGGCTCGGCCTTCTACGCCCCCGCTGAATCGGCCATCGCCATGGCCACCAGCTACCTGAAGGACAAGAAGCGCGTCCTGCCGTGCGCCACCTTCCTGACCGGCCAATACGGCCTGGACGGCCTCTATGTC
>NZ_JBFTZS010000013.1:0-24564 GCF_056406675.1 Caulobacter sp. P1_B12_2
GGGCGTGGTGCTGGTCTCGATCCAGTACCGGCTGGGCGCCTTCGGCTTCCTGTCGCATCCGACTCTGACCGCCGAGGGCGGTGGGACGTCCGGAAACTACGCCCTGATGGACCAGATCGCCGCCCTGCGCTGGGTGCGGGACAA
Source organism: Caulobacter sp. P1_B12_2 (assembly GCF_056406675.1). NCBI lineage: Bacteria > Pseudomonadati > Pseudomonadota > Alphaproteobacteria > Caulobacterales > Caulobacteraceae > Caulobacter > Caulobacter sp. P1_B12_2. Next base: position 145 of record NZ_JBFTZS010000013.1, read on the forward strand.
CATCCCCCGGTTCGGCGGCGACCCCGGCAATGTCACGATCTTCGGCCACTCGGCCGGCGGCCAGGACGTGGGCCTGTTGATGGTCGCTCCGGACGCGCGCGGCCTGTTCCACAAGGCGATCGAGCAGAGCGGGACGGCGGGCTTCGGCCTGCCGCCGCGCAGCCTGGCGCAGAACGAGACGCTGGGCGAGGACCTGGCGCGGGCGGTCGGCGCCAAGGACCTGGCGGCGCTGAGGGCCGCGTCTGGCGAGGCTGTCCTCGACGCGACCGACGGGTTGAAGCCGCCGATCGCGGATGAAAGCTTCGTCTGGCTGCAGGCGGCGGTCGACGGCGCCGTGATCCGCGAACCTCCGGCCGAAACCCTGGCCGCCGGACGTCAAGCTGCCGTGCCGCTGATCGTCGGCAACAACGCGCATGAGCTGTCGCTGTACGGCGGCGCGGCCAATGCCGAGGCCTGGGTGAAGGCCAGCCACAGCGACGCCGACGCAGCGCTCCGTCTCTACGGGATCGACGCCCGAGCGGTGTCCGACACGGTCGCCGACCAGATCGCCGCCGACACCGGCTTCCGGTGCCCGGCGACCTGGGTCGCGGCGCGCCAGGTCGAGGCGGGCCAACGGGTCTGGCGCTACGAACTCGGTGTGGCCGCGCCAGGCTCCGGGCCGGTGCGCCACGGCTCGGAACTGCCCTTCGTGTTCGACGCCCCGCCCGCCGGGACCCGTCAGGCCGACTGGCCGCACCTGCAAGCCTATTGGGCCAATTTCGCCCGCGCGGGTGATCCCAACGGGCCGGGGCTGATGCTCTGGCCGACCCACGCAACGGCCGCCGAGGCGATCGCCTTCACGCCGTCCGGACCCAAGCCCATGAGAGACGATCGCGGCGCGGTCTGCCGCCTGCTGCCCCATCCCTGAAGACAAGATCGGCCCACAGAGGCCGGCCCGAGGAGGAAGACATGACGACCAAGTTCGCCCCGATCCCGTTTGCACGGGGGATTTCGCGCCTGTCGTTGCTGGCCTCCAGCGCCCTGTTGGTCGCGGCGTCGGCCAGCGCCCAGACACCTTCCGTCTACGGACCTTACAACGCCGACCTGCCGCGCGGCGGCGACGGCCTGGCCAAGCCGCTGGCGGGAATGCCGCTTCCGGCCGAGGGGCCGTGGTCGTTGCAGGGATGGATCTCGCCGGCGACGGCGTCGGCCGGCCGGACCGTGGTGGCCGGAGTCGGTGATCCGGCGAGCGGCGGCCGCTTCATCGGCCTCGACGACGGCGCGCCGGCGGTCTGGGCCGGATCGTCCGTCGTGAAGGGCGGTCTCGCGCTGAAACCGGGCGCCTGGACCCATGTCGCGGCGGTGTCGGACGGGACGAAAGTCACGCTCTATGTCGACGGCGCCAAGGTCGGGGAGGGGAAGGCGTCGCCCCTCGCTCCGGCCTCGACCCTGCAACTGGGTCCGCGCAAGTCGGTCGGAACCGCGCCGTTCGGCGGCAAGGTGGCGGGCTTCACCGTGCAGGCCTCGGCCCTGACTCCAGCGGAGCTCAAGGCCCTGGCGGCGGCCAGGCCCGACCCCGCCTTGACGGTGTACGAGCCCGGCAGCCCAGCCTGGCCGGTGCAGGTGCGCCAGATGTACGGCCAGGTCACGCCGCAGGAGGCCTGGACCCGACCCAAGAGCAAGGCGGCCTTCTCCAAGCCGGTCGCCGTTCCGCCCTATGCCGGCCCCGCCCTGGTCGCCGCTCCCGCCACCGAAGGCGCCGACGCCTGGACCCTGAAGCGCTGGTCGCTGGTCGAGGGTCCGAAGATCAGGGATAGCGGGACAGCGCTGTCTAAACCCGGCTACGACGCCAAGGCCTGGTACGCGGCCACCGTGCCCGGGACGGTGCTGACCACCCTGGTCGATCGCGGCGTCTATCCGGATCCCGACTACGCCCTGAACAACACGGCCATTCCCGAGAGCCTGAACAAGCAGGACTACTGGTATCGCGCGGAGTTTGTCGCCCCGTCTGGCCAGGACGGTCGCCACCAGCAGCTGATCTTCAAGGGGATCAACTACGCCGCCGAGATCTGGCTGAACGGCGAAAAGCTGGGCGACCTGAAGGGGGCCTTCATCCGCGGACAGTTCGACGTGACGGGCAAGCTGAAGCCCGGGGTCGCCAACGCCGTCGCGGTCAGGATCTCGCCGCCGCCGCATCCGGGCCTGGCCCACGAGGAGTCGCTGACCGCCGGGGTCGGCGAGAACGGCGGGATGCAGGCCCTGGACGGCCCGACCTTCATCGCCAGCGAGGGCTGGGACTGGATCCCCAGCGTCCGCGACCGCAACACCGGCCTGTGGCAGGACGTGGTGCTGCGCTCTACCGGCCCGGTGCGGATCGGCGACAGCCATGTGGTCACCACGCTGCCGAAAGCCGACAACAGCGTCGCCGACGTCGAGATCACCGTGCCGGTCGAGAACCTGACCGACGCGCCGGTCCAGGTCACCGTGCGGGCCGCCTTCGACACGGTCGCCGTCGAGAAGGCCGTGACCGTCGCGCCCGGCAAGACCGACGTGATGTTCAAGCCCGCCGACTTCCCGCAGCTGTCGGTGAAGAGCCCCAAGCTGTGGTGGCCCAACGGCTACGGCGCCCAGACCCTTTACGGCCTGCGCCTGATCACCTCGGTCGACGGCAAGCCCTCGGACCAGAAGGACAGCCGCATCGGCCTGCGCCAGATGACCTACGAGCTGTCGCTGATGGACAGCCACGGCGAGCTGCGGCGGGTCGAGGTCGACTATTCCAAGGCCCGCCAACTGGGCCAGGACGTCACCGACGGCAGCCACGAGGGCATCCGCAAGGTCGAGGGCGGCTGGGCCACCTCGCTGACCGCGCAAGGCGAGACCTCACCGGCCGTGCACGACGTTCCCGACACCGGCCTGACGCCCTACCTCGTTATCAAGGTCAACGGCGTGAAGATCGCGGCGCGGGGCGGCAACTGGGGCACGGACGACTGGCGCAAGCGGGTGTCTCGCGAGCGGCTGGAGCCCTATTTCCGGCTGCACAAGGACGCCCACCTCAACACCATCCGCAACTGGGTGGGGCAGAACACCGAGGACGTGTTCTTTGACCTGGCCGACGAGTATGGCCTGCTGGTGCTGAACGACTTCTGGGCCTCGACCCAGGACTACCAGCTGGAGCCGCAGGACGTTCCGCTGTTCCTGGCCAACGCCGCCGACGTGATCAGCCGCTATCGCAACCACCCCTCGATCGCCCTGTGGTTCGGCCGCAACGAGGGCGTGCCTCAGCCGATCCTCAATGAGGGCCTGGAGGCGCTGGTCCACGACCTGGACGGCACGCGCTGGTACACCGGCAGCTCCAACCGGGTGAACCTGCAGAACAGCGGGCCGTACAACTATCGTGAGCCCGAGACCTATTTCACCGAGCACGCCAAGGGCTTCTCGGTCGAGGTCGGCACCCCGTCGTTCCCGACCCTGGAGGCGTTCGAGGCGGCCGTGCCGGCCGCCGACCGCTGGCCGATCAGCGACGTCTGGGCCTATCACGACTGGCACCCGACCGGGAACGGCGCGACCAAGTCGTTCATCGACGCCATGACCGCCAAGCTGGGCGCGCCGACCAGTCTCGAGGACTTCGAGCGCAAGGCCCAACTGATGAATTACGAGACGCACCGGGCGATCTTCGAGGGCATGAACCAGGAGCTGTGGACCAAGTCGTCGGGGCGCCTGCTGTGGATGACCCAGCCCGCCTGGCCCTCGACCATGTGGCAGATCCTCAGCCACGACTACGACACCCACGCCTCGTACTACGGGACCCAGAAGGGCTCGGAGAGCGTCCACGTGCAGATGGACCTGGCCGACCATCGGCTGGCCCTGGTCAACAACGGCCTGACCCCGATCACCGGCGCGACGCTGCGGGCCCGGGTCGTCGGATTGGACGGCAAGCTGCTGGCCGAGCGGTCCTCGACGATCGGCGCGGCGGCCAACAGCACGGCGCTGGGCGAGACGTTGGATCTGTCCGGCCCGCTGGCTCAAGGCGCGGTGGTGGTGCGACTGGACCTGACCGCCGCCGACGGGTCCGCCCTGTCGAACAACCTCTACTGGGTGGCCCGAGACGCCGAGGGCGAGCGCAAGCTGTCGGCCATGGCGGCCCAGCCGGTGTCGATCGCGGCGTCCTCCGCCGCGTCGGGCGCCGAAACGGTGGTCGCGGTGACCCTGGCCAACACCGGTTCGGCCCCGGCCCTGAACGGCAAGCTGACCCTGGTCGACGCCAAGGGCGCGCGGATCCTGCCGGCCTACTACGCCGACAACTATGTCTCGCTGCTGCCCGGCGAACGGCGGACGGTGGAGATCCGCTATCCGGGCGACGCCCGGGTCGGCGCGAAGGTCGAGCTGCGCGGCTGGAACGTGACGCCGGCCGTGGCGGCGGTGCGCTGATGCTGGACCGTCGCGCCCTGCTGGCGGCGGGGCTCGCTGTTCCCGGCCTGGCCCTGGCCCAGACCGCCGCGCCGCCGGCGCCCAGCCCGGAAGAGGCGCGGCTGCGCACCGACTGGCCGTTCCTGCAACGCTACGCCGCCGAGAACGCGACCGACCGCGACCTGCCGGCCGAGCGGCGGCGGGTGGTGTTCATCGGCGACTCGATCACCCAGGGCTGGCGCGATTTCCATCCGGCCTTCTTCGCCGACAACGGCTTCCTGGGACGGGGCATCGGCGGCCAGGTGACGGCCCAGATGCTGGCGCGGTTCTGGCCCGACGTGGTCGCCCTGAAGCCGGCGGCCGTGCACATCCTGGCCGGCGTCAACGACATCGCCCAGAACGCCGGACCCTACGACTCGGCCGCCTCCCAGGCCAATCTCCAGGCCATGACGGTGCTGGCCCAGGCCAGCGGCGTCGCGGTGATCCTGGCCACGGTCACGCCGGTCGCCGAATTCCCTTGGAGGCCGGGTCTGGGCCCCACCGCCAAGGTCCAGGCGCTGAACGCCTGGCTGAGAGCCTACGCGACCGAGCGTGGCGCGATCCTCGCCGACTACACCCGAGTGCTCGACGACGGGGCGGGCGGGATGAGGCCGGGCCTGGCCTATGACGGGGTCCATCCGACGCGCGAAGGCTATGCGGCGATGGAGCCCGTGGCGCTGGCGGCGATCGCCTCGGCCCTGGCTCCGGCGTGACCTGAAAGTCGCATAACGAAAATCAATTTAAGAAATCTGCTGTCCAAAGTTGACAGCGCTGTCGGTTGTCCATAGGTTGATGCTACCGGCACTCCAAAAAAAGCCGGAACTCCACGGGAGGATGCGCATGCATCCCTCAAAAACTCCGCGTCTTGGCTCGTTCAGCTCGCTGAACGAGAACGAGAACTGCTGCCGCACATCAGGGGAATGCACAATGACTACAAAGTCTTACAGGTCTCGCACGGCCTTGCTCTCCGCCGCCTCGGCCTTGGTGCTGTTGAGCGCCGGCCAAGCCGGCGCCCAGACCGTTTCCACGAAAACCGAAGAACCATCTGAGGTTGACGCCGTCGTCGTCACCGGCTTCCGCGCTTCGCTGGCCAACGCGCTGACTCTCAAGAAGAACTCGGACCAGATCATCGAGTCGATCACCGCCGAGGACATGGGCAAGTTCCCCGACCAGAACATCGCCGAGTCGCTGCAACGCCTGCCCGGCGTGCAGATCGACCGCGAGAACGGCCAGGGCACCAAGGTCCGCATCCGCGGCCTGGATCAGAACGTCACCCTGCTGAACAGCGACACCTTCCTGTCCGGGCTGGAAGCGTTCCGCCTGGGCGAAGGCAACGCCAAGCAGACCAACTCGCTGGAAGGCATCCCGTCCAACCTGCTGGCCGGCGTCGACGTCATCAAGTCGCCCCAGGCCGACCAGATCGAAGGCGCGCTCGGCGGTACGGTCAACCTGAAGACCCGCAACGCGCTGGACATGAAGAACGACCTGACCTTGGCGCTCGACGTCGCCGGCAACCAGGGTTCGACCGAAGGCAAGCTGAAGCCGAACCTCTCGGCGGTGATCGGCTACAAGTTCACCGACAGCTTCGGCCTGCTGGGCAGCTTCACCTACGACGAAAACTGGATCGACACCGAGGTGCTCAGCGGTGAGAACCGCGGCGGCTGGGCCTATCTGAACCGGCCCACCGCGACCGGCAACAACCAGGTCCAGACGGGCACGACCAATATCTGGTCGCCGGAATATCGCTACAGCAACAACCGCCACCAGGAGCGCAAGCGCACCGCCTTCTCGCTGAACGCCGACTGGGACGTCTCGGACACGGTGACCCTGCAGGCCGACTGGTTCCATTCGGACCTGAAGATCTTCACGGGCGAGCACTCGCTGAAGTGGGCCTACGCCAACGAAAACGCGATGTACAATTCGCAGGGCCTGACCAAGAGCAGCGACAACGTGCTGCAGTCGGGCATGGTCACGGCCAACTCGTCCGAAGGCGACACCTTCGCCAAGAACGCCAAGGCCAAGACCGACAACGTGCAGGTCGCCCTGGACTGGAAGGGCACCGAGCGCCTGAGCGGCAAGGTCCGCGCCGCCTGGTCCAAGACCGACTACGCCTCCACCTCGGGCCAGGTCGACACCCGCTACACTCAGTACACGGTGCGTGACGGCGGCGCGGGCTTCGCGCCGAACGCCACCGCCCCGTTGACGGCGACCTACGGCTTCACCAACGGCGCCTATCCGATGTTCACGCCGGCGGCCAACCTGGCCACCGCCATGACGACGCCGAGCTCGGTGTTCTTCAAGTCGCACTGGGCGTTCGGCGACAAGTCCAAGCTGGACGACAAGGCGATCACCGGCGACCTGAGCTGGCGTCCGGAGTTCGGCGAGGGCGCCAACATGGTGCTGACCGGCGGCCTGCGCTATTCGGAAAAGAAGGTCGACTCCGACTACGGCCGCTACCTGGCGGACTATTCGGCCAAGGGCGAGCTGCCGGCCAGCGCCCAGGGCACGACCGATCACGGCGTGTTCGTCGACTGGACCCCGCTGGGCTACTTCCAGGACGGCGCGATCGGCCTGAAGAAGTGCGACATCGCCTTCTACGGCTGCGGCCGCTTCGGCAACTCGATCGCGGTGGTCACGCCCTACCAGACCGCGGCCTCGAACCCGGGCCGTGCGGTCACCGACAACGTCCACGGCGTGAACGCGATCTTCCAGGACTACGGGCAGATGAAGAACCCGGTGAACTGGATCCAGGCCCTGTATCCGTCGACCAAGTTCGCCTTCTACCGGGACCCGATCGAGTCCTTCAAGATCAAGGACGCGACGACCTCGGGCTATGTGATGGCCGACCTGGGCGACGACGGCTACCACATCAACGCCGGCGTGCGCGTGGTGCACACCAAGCTGACCATCGACTCGTCCAACACGCCGGTGACCCCGCTGTGGTGGGGCACCGACAGCTGGAACGGCATCCTGAAGAACCCGGACTCGGCCCGCACGGTGCGCGAGTACACCGACGTCCTGCCCAGCATCAACGCGGTGTTCAACATCACGGAAAATGACAAGGTCCGGGCGACCGGAGCCCGCGTGGTGGCCGCTCAGAACCTGTTCGATCTGGGCCAGGGCGCGTCGTACAACTTCACCCGTTCGTCCACCCCGGGGCCGAACTTCGACAAGTTCCTCTACACCAACGGCAGCGGCGGCAACCCCAATCTCGACCCGTTCCGCGCGTCGCAGTTCGACCTGGCCTGGGAGCACTATTTCGGCAGCCAGGGCCTGGTCTCGGCCGGCGTGTTCTACAAGACCGTCGACTCGTTCATCGTCTCCAACACCTTCCCGGTGACGGTGAAGGACCAGTCGGCGGCGGGCGCTTCGACCGGCACGTTCACCTCGGTGGTCAACGGCGAGGGCGGCGAGATCAAGGGGCTGGAGGCGCAGGCGCAGTACGCGTTCGAGAACGGCTTCGGCTTCACCGCCAACTACACCTACTCGGACTCGAAATCGCCCTACGCCAACGACTTCTCCGACAACCTGCCGATCCCCGGCGTGTCCAAGCACGCCTTCAACGTCCAGGGCTATTTCGAGCACGGGCCGTTCCAGACCCGCCTGTCCTACGCCTGGCGCGACAAGGCCTACCAGGGCAACTACGGCTTCGGCTCCGGCGCCGACGTCCACAACCTGGGCATCTACAACGAAGCCTACGGCCAGCTGGACGGCCAGGTCGCCTACGACATCACCCAGGATCTCAAGGTGACGCTCGAGGCTTCCAACCTGACCAAGGAAGACAGCAAGTCCTACCTGCAGTTCTCCGATCTGCCCCTGCGCTTCGTGTCGGGTGACCRCCGCGTCTCGCTGGGCGTCCGCTACCGCTTCGGGCGCTAGCGCCTTCGCAAGGCATGGCCATGGCTCCTCGCGAGCCATGGCCATGACCCTTGAGCGCCGTCGTCGCCGGGATCAAGATCGATGCGACCCCGGAGGGCGATGGGCGTCACCAGGCTGAGGAGGACGGCGACATGTCGGACGGCGACTGGATCCAGAACATCGTCATCGTCGGGGGCGGAAGCGCCGGATGGATGACCGCCGCGGCCCTGGCGCGCGGCCTCGACCGCCGCTACCGGATCCAGGTGGTGGAGTCGCAGGATATCGGGGTGGTCGGCGTCGGCGAGGCGACGATCCCGCCGATCAAGCTGTTCAACACCATGCTGGGTCTCGACGAGGCCGAGTTCATGCGCGAGACCAAGGCCACCTACAAGCTGGGCATCCAGTTCCATGGCTGGGGCGGCAAGAGCCACAGCTATTTCCACCCGTTCGGCGCCTATGGCCTCGGCGCCGCCGAGGGACATTTCTTCCAGTACTGGCTGAAGCTGAACCGGGAAGGCGCGGAGCTTTCCCTGGACGACTATTCACTCTGCACCCAGGCGGCCAAGGCCGGCCGGATGGACACCCAGACCGACGATCCGCGCGATCCGATGTCGACCTTCGGCTCGGCCTATCATTTCGACACCATCCTCTACGGCCAGCACCTGCGCCGTTTCGCCCAGACCCTGGGCGTGGTCCGCACCGAGGGCGAGGTGGTCCAGGTCGACCAGGACGGCGAGACCGGCTTCGTCACCGCCGTGCGGCTGAAGTCTGGCGCCAGCATCGAGGGCGACCTGTTCATCGACTGCTCGGGCTTCAAGGGCCTGCTGATCGAGCAGGCGCTCAAGGCCGGCTATGACGACTGGTCCGATCACCTGCCGATGGACCGGGCCGCCGCCGTGCCCTGCGCACTGCGCGGCCCGCTGTCGCCCTACACCACCTCGACGGCCCTGAAGGCCGGCTGGCAGTGGCGCATCCCGCTGCAGCACCGGGTGGGCAACGGCTATGTCTATTCCAGCCGGTTCATCTCGGACGACGAGGCGGTCTCGACGATCGTGGGCAATCTGGAGAGCGAGCCGCTGGCCGAGCCCCGGCTGCTGCGCTTCGTCACCGGCCGTCGGCGCAAGATGTGGGACAAGAACGTCGTCGCCATCGGCCTCTCCAGCGGGTTCCTCGAACCCCTGGAGTCGACCAGCATCCATCTGATCCAGGCCAGCATCAACAAGCTGCTGCAGCACTTCCCCGATCGCGGGTTCTCGCCGGTCAATCGCGAGACCTACAACCGGCGCATCCATGCCGACATGGAGACGATCCGCGACTTCCTGATCCTGCACTACAAGGCCACCAACCGCGACGACGCCGCGCTGTGGTCCTATGTGCGCCAGATGCCGATCCCCGACTCGCTGGCCGATCGGATCGAGCTGTTCCGCGAGCGCGGCCAGCTGGTCATTCATCCCGACGAGATGTTCACCCCGACCTCCTGGCTGGCCGTGCTGATGGGGCAGGGCGTCCATCCGCAAACCTACAGTCCGCTGGTGGCCGGGCAGGACAGCCGGCCGCTCGCCGACGGCTTCCGGAGCATGAAGGCGTCGATCGCCCGCCGCGTCGACGCCATGCCCAGCCACGTCGACTATCTGAAGCGCCACGGCATGTGGGCCGCCGAGACCGTGGCGGCCTGAAGCCAGGCCGCTTTCGGCCCTATTCCCGCCGACCAGGGAGGTTCGTGAAGGTACCGCTATCAAATACCTGGACAGCGCTGTCAATTCATGGTGCAGTCAAGACCACAAGGGGCGTCAGTCCCCGATCCAGGGAAGGAAACATCCGATACCGCGTCAGCGCGCCAGACGGCGTCGCTCCGCCTCCAGCCAATTCGCATCCGTCCCATTCCAGCGCCGACCTGCCGGCGGGGACGACGCGCCTTCGTCAGACCCCTCCGACGTCGGTGTGACTGGATCCCCTTCATCGGGGGCTCTCCAAACTCCGGCGCGACGACGTTCTCCCCGTCGCGCCGGTTTTTTGCCGCGCAATGTCCGCCCGCGCCCAGTCGCCCGGGCCGCTTCTCGAAGGTGTTGAATGACCGTCCGCTCCCGTCGCCTTGCGATCTCGGCCTTGCTCGCCTCGACCATCGTCGCCTCGGCCGGCTTGGCCGACGCGCCCGCCTTCGCTCAATCAGCCATCGCTCATCCCGCCCAATGGCCCGCGGCGGCCAGTCCGGCGGCGATCACCGACGCCAAGACCGAGGCCTTCATCACCGATCTGATGGCCAAGATGAGCGTCGAGGAGAAGGTCGGCCAGACCATCCAGGGCGACATCGCCTCGATGACCCCCGCCGATCTCGACAAATACCCCCTGGGTTCGATCCTGGCCGGCGGCAACTCCGCGCCCGGCGGCAATGACCGCGCCCCGCCCAAGGCCTGGATCGACCTGGTCGACGCCTATCGCAAGGAGGCCCTGGCCGCCCGGCCGGGCCACACCCCGATCCCGATCATGTTCGGCATCGACGCCGTGCACGGCCACAACAACATCGTCGGGGCCACGATCTTCCCGCACAATATCGGCCTGGGCGCCACGCGCGACCCGGCCCTGATCCGCCGCATCGGCCAGGCCACCGGCGAGGAAGTGGCGGTGGTCGGCGGCGACTGGACCTTCGGGCCGACGGTGGCCGTGCCCCGCGACGATCGCTGGGGCCGCAGCTATGAGGGCTATGCCGAGGACCCCGAGGTCGTGAAGTCCTATTCGGGCCCGATGACCCTGGGCCTGCAAGGCGAACTCAAGCCCGGCACGAGCCTGGGCGCGGGCCATATCGCCGGTTCGGCCAAGCACTTCCTGGCCGACGGCGGCACCGAGGGCGGCCAGGACCAGGGCGACGCCAGGATCTCCGAGACCGAGCTGGTCGCGATCCACGCCCAGGGCTATCCGCCCAGCATCGACGCCGGCATCCTGACGGTGATGGCCTCGTTCTCAAGCTGGAACGGCCAGAAGATCACCGGCAACAAGACCCTGATCACCGACGTGCTGAAGGGCCGGATGGGCTTCCAGGGCTTCGTGGTCAGCGATTGGAACGCCCACGGGCAGCTTTCGGGCTGCACCAATGTCAGCTGCCCGCAGGCGATGAACGCCGGGCTCGACATGTACATGGCGCCCGACAGCTGGAAGGGCCTCTACGACAACACCCTAGCCCAGGTGAAGGCGGGCGAGATCCCGATGGCGCGGCTGGACGACGCGGTTAGGCGCATCCTGCGGGTCAAGGTCAAGACCGGACTGTTCGAGCGCGTCGCGCCGTCGGTCCAGGGCAAGCTGGACCGTCTGGGGGCGGACGAACACCGCGCGATCGCCCGCGAGGCGGTGGCCAAGTCGCTGGTGCTGCTGAAGAACGACGGCGTGCTGCCGGTCAAGCCCGGCGCCAAGGTGCTGGTGGCCGGCGCCGCCGACGACATCGGCAAGGCCTCGGGCGGCTGGACCCTGACCTGGCAGGGCACCGGCAACAAGAACAGCGACTTCCCGCACGGCCAGTCGATCTGGGGCGGGATCGAGCAGGCGGTGAAGGCGGCCGGCGGCCAGGCCGAACTGGCCACCGACGGCGCCTTCAAGACCAAGCCCGACGTCGCCATCGTGGTGTTCGGCGAAGACCCCTATGCGGAGTTCCAGGGCGACGTCGCCAACCTCGGCTACCAGCTGGGCGACAAGACCGACCTGGTCCTGCTCAAGAAACTGAAGGCCCAGGGCATTCCCGTGGTCTCGGTGTTCCTGTCGGGCCGCCCGCTGTGGGTGAACCCCGAGATCAACGCCTCGGACGCCTTCGTCGCGGCCTGGCTGCCGGGCAGTGAGGGCGGCGGCGTGGCCGACGTGCTGGTGGCCGGCCGGGACGGCAAGTCGAAGCGCGACTTCCAGGGCAAGCTGGGCTTCTCCTGGCCCAAGCGCGCCGACCAGGGTCCGCTGAACCGCGGCCAGCCGGGCTACGATCCGCAGTTCGCCTACGGCTACGGTCTGTCCTACGCCAAGCCGGCCAAGGTCGAGGCCTTGCCGGAGAATCCCGGAAACGTCGCGGCGGCCGGCAGCGTCGACCGCTATTTCGTGGACGGACGTTTGCCCGCGCCGTGGCGGATGGACTTCGTGGGGGCGGGCTCGGTCAAGGCGATCGACGCCGGCGCCCAGGAGAACGCCCGCCAGGCGGCCTGGACGGGCCAGGGCATGCTGGCCATCCACGGTCCGCCGGTCGACCTGTCGCGCCAGACCACCGGCGACATGGCGGTGATGGTCCGTTATCGGGTCGACGCCGCCCCGACGGCCCCCGTCACGATGAGCGTCGGCTGCGCCGACGACGCCTCGTGCGCCGGGACGCTGGACGTCTCGACCCTGCTCAAGGAGGCCAAGCCCAGCGAGTGGCGCAGCGTCAAGATCAAGCTGTCCTGCTTCCAGGCGGCCGGGACCAAGGTGGATCATGTGACCGCGCCGTTGGTGGTCAGCACCAGCGGACCTTTCGCGCTGTCGCTGACCGAGGTGCGGCTGGCCTCGAACGAGGGCGACGCGATCTGTCCGAAATAGGTCGCGCGCGACGGGGGCGGGCTTGGCTATAGTGACGCCATGTCCCGCACCACGCCCGCCACCCTGGCCCTGACCAAGGCCGGGATCGATTTCACGGTCCACGCCTACGACTACGACCCCGACGCCGACAGCATCGGCCTGGCGGCCGCCGCGGCTCTGGGCGAGGATCCTGGCCGGGTGCTCAAGACCCTGATGGCCCTGGTCGACGGCAAGCCGGTGCTGGTCGTCGTCCCCTCCGACCGCGAGGTGGCGATGAAGAAGTTGGCGGCCGCGGTCGGCGGCAAGTCGGCCCAGATGATGAAGCCCGCCGACGCCGAGCGGATCAGCGGCTACAAGGTCGGCGGCATCAGCCCGTTCGGCCAGCGCAAGCCGCTGCCGGTGGTGATCGAGGCCGACGCCCTGGCGCAGGATCGCGTCTACATCAACGGCGGCCAGCGGGGCCTGCAGGTGCGCCTGGACCCGAACGCGGCTCAGGCGGTGTTGAAGGCCGTCGCGGCGGCGGTTTCGGCCTAGGCCCGATACCGCATCGCCACGTCGCAGCGCTCATAGCGGCTGCCGGACATCGCCATGATCTCGGCGTCGTGCTCGAACCCCAGCTTCTCGTAGAGGTGGATGGCCGGCCCGCACTTCCGGTTGGTCAGCAGATACAGCCGGTCGGCCACGCCCATGGTCTTGGCGCGGTCCAGCGCCGCCGCCAGCAGGAACTCGCCGACCTTGCGGCCGCGCGCCGCCTCCAGCACGCCCATCTTGGTCAGCTCGAACCAGCCGTCCTTCATCTTCATGATGGCGCAGGTTCCCACCACGCCCAGGTCCGCCGTTTCCGCGAACAGCACCGCGCCGCCCTTGTCGACGATCAGGTCGCGCGGGTTTTCCAGGAGCGTGATGTCGTTCTCTTCAAGAGCGAACATCTGCGAGATCCAGGCGGCGTTGATCTCATAGAAGGCTCCGGCCAGGTCGTCGGAAAAGTCACGGATCGACATGGCGCCCGATGCCGCCGACATGCCCACACGGTCCACCAGCGAACGGGCGTCGAGCCGCGCCTCCAGCGCCGTGATCTGGTCCAGCAACGCCTGCTCCCCGCCGTCGCAAAGCGCGGTCACCGCCGCCGCCACGCGCGGCCAGATGTCCCGCTGGGCCGCGCCGATCACCCGTGCGCCCTCGTCGGTCAGAGACAGCGTCTTGTGGCGCAGGTCTCGGGCCTCGCGGCTGACCGCAAGCAAGCCCTGGTCGACAAGGCCCTGCACGGTGCGGGTGATGGTCGGCTGGCTGATCCGCAGGCGCTGGGCCAGGGCGCCGATGGTCAGGGGGCCGTCCCGTTCCAGCGCCCCCAGCAGCAGCTGCTGCGCGGGTTGGATCGGCAGGTCGTGGGCCTGCAGGATCGCCGTCGCCTCGGCCTGCAGGCGATCGGAAAGCCGCTTGAGCCGGCTGCCGAGAAAGGCCGGTCCGAGGTCGGCGAGAGTGTCCGGGATCATGGCGCGCCTCATAAATATAGCGTGCTATATATATCCTCATATCAAGGGCGAGGCAAGCCAGGGCCACAAGGCCGACCGGCCGGGGTGGGCGCCGAGCACATCGTTCGCCGAACCGTGTCCTGGCGGCAACAAGGTAAACCCCAAGTCGCTTGGGGGCTCGCGCCGACCTTGTTCATGGTCCCGGTTCGTGAGATCAGCGGCCTTCCATCCACGCTCCGGAAGAAGCCGCCGCCGCATGACCTTGAACGCCGCCCAGCCATACAAGCCACCGATCCCGGTGCGATGGCGCGCGTCGTGCGAGCCGCGCCCGCTTCGTCTCCAACCCAACCGCTAGCGACGGCCCGCCCGGCTGTCGCCGGGAGCTATCGATGACCACCCTCGTTCTGGCCCAGGCGACGCAGCTCGCCTCGCCCCTGTTGCGCCTGATCGCGCCCGCCTATGCGGACGTGCTGGCGGCCCTGTGGCCCGCGCCCCACACCCCGTTCGTCACCGCCCCGACCGCGCGGCGTCACCTGGTCTGCCTGATGCTGGCGATGGAGGCCGACCAGCGCGCGTCGGTCGATGTCGATCTGCTGCTCGAGGCCCCGCTGCGCAAGGCCGTGCGGCTGGTGCTGGATCCGGCCCCGGAAGGCCTGACCCGCGCGCTGGAGCGCCTGGGCGAGATCGCCTGGACGCCCGAGGACTACCGCATCCTGGTCGTACTGCTGGACGATCCGAAGCCGGCCAAGACCCTGCGCCATGCGGACCAGATCGATCCTCTCCAGGTGCGGACCCTGGGCGCCCTGCCGCGTCCGCTGCGCGACGCCGGCGGGGCGGCCGTGCGGGTCAGCGCCGCCCAGGCCAAGCTGCTGGCCGAGGCCCACGCCCTGCTCGCCCGCCGCCTGCCGGAGTCCGTCCTGGCCGAGCGCGTGGCCGTCTGGACGCGGGCCCCGACCGCCAAGACCCTGTTCAACCTGGTGGCCGACGACTTCCGCCGCGAGCTGCCCAAGCCGCCTCATCCGGGTACGGAGCGTCTGCGGCCGCTGGAGAGCGTGGCGGCGATCCGCGACGCCGCGCGGCGCTACCGCAACTGCTTGGCCAACTATGTGGATGCGGCCGTGGATCGGCGCTGCGCGATCTACGAATGGCTGCCGGCCCCGGGCGCGGTGATCGAGCTGACGCCTGATAGTTACTTCGGCTGGCGGCTGGACCAGGCGCGGCTTGAGAACAACAAGACGGTCGACGACGCCACCCGCGCGGCCATCGTCGAGGAGTTGCGCGGCATGAACATCCACGTCGGCCGCAGCGCCTGGCAGATCCGACACGCCCTGGAGCGCGCGGGTTCGCCGAACTTCGAGCTGGAGTCCGTGGATGCGGCGATCGCCGACTATTTCACGGACGATTGAGCCCGCTCATCCCGACGCAGGGCGGGATGAGCGGATCTCGGGATCTTAGACGTCCACCTCGGCGTCCAGGGCGTTCTGCTGGATGAACTCGCGGCGGGGTTCGACCAGGTCGCCCATCAGGCGGCTGAACATGTCGTCGGCGTCGTCGGCGTGGTTGACGCGCACCTGCAGCAGGGTGCGGGCCTCGACGTCCAGGGTGGTTTCCCACAGCTGGTCGGGGTTCATCTCGCCAAGGCCCTTGTAGCGCTGGATCGACAGGCCCTTGCGGCCGGCGTCCAGCACCGCGCCCAGCAGGTCGAGCGGACCGCGCACGGTGGTCGACTTGTCCTTGCGGCGGAAGATCGCCGCGCCCGAGAACACTTCGGCCAGCGACGTGGCGCGTTCGGCCCAGCGACGGGCGTCGGCGGCGTGCAGCAGGCCGTCGTCCAGCACCACGCTCTCGGTGACGCCGCGACGCAGGCGCTTGAACACATAGGCGGTGTCGCCGCGCTCGCCCGACCACGGGCCGTCGCCTTCTTCCGCATACAGATCAAAGCGCTTGGCGGCGGCGGCGATGTCCGGCTTTTCGCCGAACAGACCCGCCAGGGCGGCCTGCTCGATGGCGAAGGCCGGGGCGCGCTGCGACAGGCGGTCGATATTGCCCTTGGCCGAACGGCACAGCTGGACCAGTGCCAGCAGGTCCTGGGCCATGCGGCGCTCGCCCGAAGCCAGGTCCAGTTCGGCGCCGTCGACGCCCTCGTCGACCAGGAAGGCGTCCATCTCGCTGTCGTCCTTCAGATAGCGCGACGACTTGCCCTTGGCGGCTTTGTAGAGCGGCGGCTGGGCGATGTAGATGTAGCCGCGCTCGATCAGCTCCGGCATCTGCCGATAGAAGAAGGTCAGCAGCAGGGTGCGGATGTGGGCGCCGTCGACGTCGGCGTCGGTCATCAGCACGATCTTGTGGTAGCGCACCTTGTCCGGGTTGAAGTCGTCGCGGCCGATGCCGGCCCCCAGCGCCGTGATCAGCGTGCCGATCTGGTCGGACGACAGCATCTTGTCGAAGCGGGCGCGCTCGACGTTCAGGATCTTGCCGCGCAGGGGCAGCACCGCCTGGTTCTCGCGGTTGCGGGCCTGCTTGGCGGAGCCGCCGGCCGAGTCGCCCTCGACGATGAAGATTTCGGACTTGGCAGGGTCGCGTTCAGAGCAATCCGCGAGCTTGCCGGGCAAGGAGGTGATGTCGAGCGCGCTCTTGCGGCGGGTCAGTTCGCGGGCCTTGCGGGCGGCTTCACGGGCGGCGGCGGCCTCGGCGATCTTGGAGACGATGGCTTTCGCCTCGTTCGGATGCTCCTCGAACCAGCTGGCCAGGCCTTCCTGCACCAGGTTCTCGACGGCCGGACGCACTTCGGACGAGACCAGCTTGTCCTTGGTCTGCGAGCTGAACTTGGGGTCCGGCACCTTGACCGACAGCACGCAGGTCAGGCCTTCGCGGGCGTCTTCACCGCCGACGCTGACCTTTTCCTTTTTCGTGATGCCCGAGCTTTCGGCGTAGTTGGTGATGATCCGGGTGAGCGCGCCCCGGAACGCCGACAAGTGCGTGCCGCCATCACGCTGGGGGATGTTGTTGGTGAAGCACAGCATGTGCTCGTGGTAGCTGTCGTTCCACCACAGGGCCAAGTCGATCTCGACCTTGTCCTTGCGGCCGCGAATGACGATCGGGGCCTTGAGCAGCGGGGTCTTGGCCTTGTCGAGGTGGCGCACGAAGGCCTCGATGCCGCCCTCGTAGTGCAGCTTTTCTTCCCAAGGCTCGGCGTCGCGCAGGTCGCGGAAATAGATCGTCACGCCCGAGTTCAGGAAGGCCAGCTCGCGCAGGCGATGCTCCAGGGTCTTCCGGTCGAACTCGATGAAGGCGAAGGTTTCCAGCGACGGGAAGAAGGTCACTTCCGTGCCCGTCAGCGTCGTGCCGGCCTTGGGCCCGTCGGCGCGCACCGGCGAATCGCCGGTTTCCTTCAGCGAGGTCACCGCGTCGCCGCGCTCGAAGCGCATCTGGTAGCTGTGGCCGTTGCGGTGGATCTTCAGCTCCAGCCAGTCGCTGAGCGCGTTGACCACCGAGACGCCCACGCCGTGCAGGCYGCCCGAGACCTTGTAGCTGTTCTGGTCGAACTTACCGCCGGCGTGCAGCTGGGTCATGATGACCTCGGCCGCCGAGACGCCTTCGCCCTCGTGAATGTCGACCGGGATGCCGCGACCGTCGTCGGTGACCGTCACCGAGCCGTCGGCGTTGAGGATCACCTCGACCTTGGTGGCGTGGCCGGCCAGGGCTTCGTCGATGGCGTTGTCGACCACTTCGTAGACCATGTGGTGCAGGCCCGAGCCGTCATCGGTGTCGCCGATGTACATGCCGGGGCGCTTGCGCACCGCGTCCAGGCCCTTGAGCACCTTGATGGAGTCGGCGCTGTACTCGCCGGTCATCACTTCGGGGGCCGCCATTTCCGAGCCGTCCGCGGTGGTCAGGCGATCGCCGGAATCGTCGGCTTGGGGGCCTTTGGTCTCTTCGGTCATACGTCTTCCAATACGGTCAGGCCGAGTTCGCTGACGCGAACGCCGAGAGCCCGACCTTTCAGGTGGTCGAACAGCGATTGGTCCGTGCCTGTGAGAAAGGCCTGGAGCCCGAGCGCCGTGATTTCATCGGCCAATGCGGCCCGCCTTTTCAGGTCGAGATGCGCGGCGACTTCGTCCAGCAACAATATAGGATTCGGCGCGTCTTTCGCACGCGAAAGTCGCGCGCCTTGCGCCAAAACCAGGTTCAGAATCAGCGCTTTCTGCTCGCCGGTCGAACATTCCGAGGCAGGACGGTCCTTGTCGACGTGATGGATGGCCAGATCGCCCCGGTGCGGACCGGTCAGGGCCCGCCCGGCGGCGCCGTCGCGGGGCCTCGCGGCGGCCAGGGCGGCGGCGAGCCGGGCCTCGATTTCGGCCATTTCGACACCGTCCAGCGCCATCTTCTCCCACTCGCCGGTCAGGGCCAGGCGGGCGCGGGGGAAGGGACGGTCGCCGCGACTATCGATTTCAGCTTGCAGGGCCTGCAGCGTGCGGGCGCGGGCGACGGCCATCAAGGCGCCGGCCTGGCCGAGGCGCGCTTCCAGGGCGGTCAGCCACACCGTGTCGGCCGGCTGGCCGCTCTCGGCGGCGTCGGTCAGCAGGCGCATGCGCTCGCGCTGGGCCTTGTCGTAGACGTTGGCGTGGCGGGCGTGGTCGGGCTCGCCGGCGAACACCAGGCGGTCGAAGAACTTGCGGCGCTCGCCCGCCGCCTCGAGGAACAGCCGGTCCTGGGCGGGGGTCAGCCAGATCGGGCGCACATGATCGGCCAGGCGGCCGGGCGGGACGGTCTCGCCTTCGATGCGGACGATGCGGCGGGCCGCGCCGGCCAGCTCGACGCCCGTGCCCAGGCGGACGGGCTCGTCCTCGCCGGATTGCGCCTCGGCCGCGACGGCCCAGGCCCGGCCGGTCGTCTCGCCCGGCAGGCGGCGTCCGACCTCGATCAGGCTGGACCCGCGCAGGCCCTTGCCCGGCGACAACAGGCTGATGGCCTCGAGCAGGTTGGTCTTGCCTGCGCCGTTGGCCCCGAACAGATAGACGCTGGCGCCCTCCGGACGCAGGGTCGCCCGCTCGTACGAGCGAAAATCCGTCAGGGTCAGCGAAAGAAGGGCGGCGCGGCTCACCGGGGGGTTCTAGCCTATTCGCGGCGCAGGTCTAAACCCGACCTGCGGACCGCCGCCTCAGCCCTGGTCGCGCCGCCGGCTCGCGCCCGCATGGGCCAGCAGCCGCGGCGGATGGCGCAGGGCGTGGGCCATGTGCGGCCCCGCCACGAGGGCCATCATCCAGGCCAGCCCGCTGAAGATGACGACGGCGATTCGTTCCCAGGCCACGCGCACGGCGAACTCCTTGCGAAGAGGCCTCGCTGTAGGCCGGGATGGAGGCCGAATCTTGGCCTTCCCATCCGCCAGGCGCGCCCTACCGCTCCTGGTCGGTCGAGCGAATCAGGATCTCGTTGATGGTCACGTGCGGCGGGCGCGAGACGGCGTAGAGGATGGCGTCGGCCACGTCCTCGGCGGTCAGCTGGCGCATGGCGGCGGCGGACTTGTTCAGCGCGCTCTGCACGGCCTCGACGGCGATGTGGTCGCGCAGTTCGGTGGCCGCCATGCCGGGCGAGATCACGCTGACGCGGATGTTGTCCTTGTGGACCTCCTTGCGCAGGGATTCGGAGAAGCCGATCACCCCGAACTTCGTGGCGGAATAGGCGGCGGCCAGCGGGTTGGAGACATGGCCAGCGGTCGAGGCGATGTTGACGATGTGGCCGTCCTTGCGGGCGGTCATGCCGGGCAGGGCGGCCTGGGTGGCGGCGATCAGGCCCAGCAGGTTGAGCTCCAGCATGGCGCGCCAGCGCGAGAGGTCGGCCGTGGCCACCGGCTCCAGGTACATGACCCCGGCGTTGTTGATCAGGATGTCCAGCTGGCCGAACGCGGCTTCGGTTTCGCGCACGGCGCGCTGGGCCTGGGCCTCGTCGGTGAAGTCGGCGACGATGACCTGGGCCTCGCCGCCCTGGGCCTGGATCCGCGCGGCCAGGTCGCGCAGGCGGTCCTCGCGGCGGGCGGCCAGGGCGACCTTGGCGCCGGCCTTGGCCAGTCCCAGGGCCACGGCCTCGCCGAAGCCTGACGACGCCCCGGTGACCAGGGCCGTGCGGCCGCTTAAATCCATGCTCATCGGGGTTCTCCTCGCGGGCGCCGAAGGACGCCCGGCGAGGATATAGGGTCTCGGCCCGGTGTCGGCATCAAGCCGCGATCACCCGAACTTGTAGCCGCACAGCTTGTTGCCATCGAGATCGCGGAAATAGGCGAAATAGGCGCCCGGCATCCGTTCGCCCGGCGCGCCCTCGCAGCTTCCGCCCAGTTCGACGGCCTTGGCGTGGAAGGCGTCGACCTCCTCGCGGCTGTCGAAGTCGAAACCACCCATCATGCCGTTGCCCACGCAGGCCTGGCCGCCGTCATAGGGTCCCAGCACCCCGAACAGGCCCGTGCCCTTGCCGCGATAGAGCCGGCCGCCGGAGGGGTGCTCGTACACGCCCTTCATGCCGATCGACCCCAGCAGGGCGTCGTAGAAGGCCTTGGCCGCCTCCAGCTTGTTGGACCCCACGGTCATGTAGCTGACCTTCGCCATGCGCGTTTGCTCCCGTTTTCTTATAAAACGGACTTTATCATGGGTGGTGAGACCGACAAGGACGCTCAGGCTCTGGGACGAGAACGACACCGCAGGTTGCTTGCGTAACCGGACCCAGTAGTCATGAATAACGGTACCAAACCCTGGGGAGGGGCACATGAAACTCAAGGCTCAGGGCGCTTCGCGCCAGTGGTGGCAGACCAATCCCGAGCTGGGCATCGCGACCGGCTGGGCGGTGGTCTGCGGCGGTCTCTGGTTGGTGGTGCGGGTTCTCGGGGTAGCCTGAGGGCGGCCGCACAGCGAAACGGGCGCTCGCGGGGCCCGTTTTCAGTCTGGATCGACCGGTGATCCGGCGTTCAGGCGTTCTGGAAGGCGGCCTCGGGCTGGAGGCTCGCGACCATCTTTTCCAGCTTTTCGAGTTCGACCTTGGCGTCCTGCAGGGATTCCCACTGGCCCAAGGTGTGGGATCCGCGTTCGTCGTTCGCGAACTTCTCGCGCTCTATCCCTAGCGCTCGGTCCCAGGCCGCGCGCGCCTCGTCGATCCGGCCAAGACGCACGAAGATCGCGCCGAGCACCAGCAGGGCGGGGGTCTTGTAAGAGGCCAGTTCGACCGCTCTCGCATAGTAGGCGCCGGCGGTCTCCTCGCAGACCATGTAGCCGACAGCTCCGGCGAACAGATGGACATTGGTCAGGCGCTGGGGCGTTCGAAGGTTGTCTGCCGGACCGCGCTCCAGCCGCGCGATCAGCGCATCGAGCGTACGCAAGGCCGCCTCGGGCTTGCCGCGCCGCGCCAGGTCGTAGGCTTTGCACGCAGGCAGCTCGTCGGCCGACGGCCCCGAGCGGCTGAATCCCAGCGCGAACAGTCCGAGGTGAGACCAGATCGCGTTGGTCACACGGGGAAAGAACGACAGCGGGCGCTTGCGCAACGTGTCACGGAATGCGGCTTGCTCCCGGTAGCGCGCCAGGGCGTAAAGGTTTGCCTGGCGGCTCAGCCTCAGCATCCGAAGCGCCTGAAGGATCTGCTTGCGCCGCTCGGGCGACGCCAACAGCATTCGCCCGTGAAATTCGAGCTCCAGGAGGAGGTGGCCGAAAAAGTCCCGCCGTGGCTTGAACGGGTCCTTCTCCACGCGAGCGCCCTACACGCGCAGCGGCATCAGCACGTATTTCACGCCTGGGTCGGTCGGATCGACCACCAGGGTGGGCGAGGCCGGGTCGGCGAAGCGGAACTCGGCGATCGGGCCGCCGATCTGGCCGCAGACGTCCAGCAGGTAGCGGGCGTTGAAGCCGATCTCGAAGGCCTCGCCGTCATAGTCGACCTCGACCTCTTCGACGGCCTGGCCGGCTTCCATGTTGCGCACGGTCAGGGTGATCCGGCCCGGCTCGACGGCCAGCTTCACCGAGCGGCTCTTCTCGGCCGAGATGGTCGCCACACGGTCGACGGCCTTGGCGAACAGGTCGTTGTCCAGGGTCAGGATCTTGGCGTTGTCACGCGGGATGACGCGCAGATAGTCCGGGAAGGCGCCGTCGATGACCTTGGAGGTCAAGGCCGCGCGGCCGAACTCGAAACGCACCTTCTGGGCGCTGATCTGCAGGTCGACCTGCTCGCCGGCCGATTCCATCAGGCGGCGGGCCTCCTGGATGGTCTTGCGGGGCACGATGATCCCGGGCAGGCCCGCCGAGCCTTCCGGGGCGTCCATCTCGGCCAGGGCCAGGCGGTGGCCGTCGGTGGCCACGGCGCGCAGCTTGGTCACGCCGCCGTCGTTGACGGTGTGGAGGTAGAGGCCGTTCAGATAGTAGCGGGTTTCTTCGGTCGAGATCGCGAAGCGGGTCTTGTCGATCAGCCGCATCAGATCGTTGGTGTCGACCGAGATCCGGCCCGACAGGCCGTCGCTGCTCATCACCGGGAAGTCGCCGGCCGGCAGCACCGGCAGGTTGAAGCGCGAGCGGCCGGCCTGGATCACCAGGCGCGGATCGTCGCCGCTGAACGACAGCGAAACGTCCGAGCCGTCGGGCAGCTTGCGGACGATTTCATAGAGGGTGTGGGCGGGCGCGGTGATCTGGCCGGGCACGTCGATCTGGGCCAGGCCCTCGTCGATGATCTCCATGTCCAGGTCGGTCGCCGAGAACGACAGGGTGTCGCGATCGGCCGACAGCAGGATATTCGACAGGATCGGGATGGTGTTGCGGCGCTCGACGACGCTCTGCACGTGACCCAGCGCTTTCAGCAGCGCCGCCCGCTCGATGGTAAGCTTCATATCTCGGTCCAGGTTCGGGGTCGCCGCCGAACGAGAGAATCCCCCGCGGCCCCGTCATGATTGGACTTGCGACATTAGCGCAATCGCGCCGCTGGGGAAGAGGGGCGCGAGGCGAGGTGCGGCGAAAAGCGCACCCCGCCCTGCAACAATGATCGCGACCTAGACGGCGGCCGCGCGCTCGGCCTTGGTCGGCAGCTTCCAGCCGGGCCGGATGAAATGGCAGGTGTAGCCGTTGGGGATGCGCTCCAGATAGTCCTGGTGCTCGGGCTCGGCCTCCCAGAACGGGCCGACGGGGGCGACCTCGGTCACCACCTTGCCGGGCCACAGGCCCGAGGCGTCGACGTCCTCGATGGTTTCCAGCGCCACGGCCTTCTGCGCCTCGTCGGCGTAGTAGATCGCCGAGCGGTAGCTGAGGCCCAGGTCGTTGCCCTGGCGGTTCAGGGTGGTCGGATCGTGGATCTGGAAGAAGTACTCCAGGATCTGGCGGTAGCTGATCACGGCGGGATCGAAGACGATCTCGATCGCCTCGGCGTGGGTCCCGTGGTTGCGATAGGTGGCGTTGGGCACGTCGCCGCCGGAATAGCCGACGCGGGTGTTCAGTACGCCGGGATAGCGGCGCAGCAGGTCCTGGACGCCCCAGAAGCAGCCGCCGGCGAGGATCGCGGTTTCGGTGGTCATGGGAAGACGTCCTTCTTCAAGGGGATCGGCGAGGCTACATGTTGGGCCTGTCCGGGTCGCGCGCAAGCGGCGCGGCTCCCCCTGTTGAAGGCTCATCTTCCGAAAGGCTATCCGTGAAGCGCGCCGCCGTCCTGTTCGTCTGCCTGGGCAACATCTGTCGCTCGCCCCTGGCCGAGGCCGCCTTTCGCCAAGAGACCGAGCGGCGCGGCCTGGAGGTCGAGATCGATTCGGCCGGCACGGGATCCTGGCACGTCGGCGACCCGCCCGACCGCCGGGCCCAGGCGGTGGCCTTGAAGCACGGCGTCGACATTTCGGGCTATCGCGGCCGGCAGGTGAAGCCCGCGGATTTTCGGACGTTCACGCACGTGGTGGCGCTGGATCGGGACAACCTCGCCGATCTGAAGCGGATCCGACCGACCGACGCGACGGCCGAGCTGTTGTTGCTGCTGGACGTGGTCGAGGGCCGGCAGGGCAAGTCCGTGGCCGATCCGTACTACGGCGACGACAAGGACTTCGACGTCACCTGGGCGGACGTGATGGCTGGGGCCAGGAGGTTGGCGGACCGGATTGGGGGAGAGGACTGAGCCCAATCCCCCTTGAACCTCGTCATCC
>NZ_JBFTZS010000014.1:0-24334 GCF_056406675.1 Caulobacter sp. P1_B12_2
GGGCATGGAAGCGTTTGTCCTGCTCCTCCATCCCGACCTCCAGCCAGATCTTGATCAGGAGAATGCCGGAGCTGATGATCCAGCGCTCGGCCGTGGGGCAGGCCTCGAGGAAGTCGCGGTGCTCGTCCTTCGAGCAAAAGCCCATCACGTATTCGACGCCGGCCCGATTGTACCAACTGCGGTCGAAGATCACGATCTCGCCGCCGGCCGGGAAGTGCTGGATGTAGCGCTGCATGAACAGCTGGGTCTTCTCGCGCTCGCTGGGGGCGGGCAGGGCGGCTACGCGGAACACGCGGGGACTGACCCGCTCGGTCAGGGCCTTGATGAAGCCGCCCTTGCCGGCCGCGTCGCGTCCCTCAAGCACGACGATGACCCGCGCGCCGGTCTGCTTGACCCAATCCTGGAGATGGCAGAGCTCGACTTGCAACTTCTGTAGCTGTTCCAGGTAGGTTTTGGTCTTCATCTTTTCCGGCTTGCCCTCTGGCTTTTCCTTGGAGACGTCCTCGTCGCCACGTTTCGCTTTGGTCATGGAAAATCTCCTCAGTTCGCGGCGTGACCGATCAGCGTTCCCGCCCAGGCGGCTGCAGCCACGAGGACCACGCCGGGAGCCACCCGCAGGGCGAAGGCGCGGCCTCCGCTGGTGGCGGCCACAACGATCTTGGTGATCGTGTTGGTGGTGAAGCCGGCCAGGATCGGGATGACGGCGTCATGGGCCGGCATCCGGCCGTTGGCCGTCAGCGAGGCGATCGAGATGGCCGGCGCGTGTSTGTCGACGAAACCGGCGACGGCCGCCGCCAGGATCGCGCCGGTCTCCCCGAACTCCGCGCGCAGGGCGGCCGAGGCCAGAAGCACCGCCGACAGGGTGAGGGCGAAGATCAGGGCGCCGGTCAGGCTGAAGGCCTTGTCGGCCTGCTGCTCGCCCTCCGGCGGCGGCGTGCGCAGGGCGGCGACGGTGAAGATCGCGCCGTAGCCGGCGGCGGCCAGGCCGGCGCCGATCAGCGGGGCGGCCATGACCCGCAGGGCGGCCGGGCTGGTGGCCCCAACCACCACGGCCATCTGGATCACCGTGGCGACGGTGGAGAGCACGGCGCCGGCCACGGCCGAGGTCATGACCTTCGGGTCCTTGACCGCCCGCGCGCCCATGGCCCCGATCGTCGCCGAGCTGGACACGAAGCCCGAGGCCAGGCCCGAGATCGGCAGGCCGAACCGCGCCCCCAGCACCCGCGTCGCCAGGTGCCCGAGCGCGCCGATCAGCAGCACCAGCACCACCAGCCGCCAGACGGACTTGGGATTGAGCGCCGCGTACGGACCCATCTGCCGGTCGGGCAGCAGCGGCATGATCACGATCAGGGCCGCGCCCAGGATCAGCACCGAACGCACCTCGTCCTCGGTGAGCACCGTGCGCACGAAGTGATGCAGGCGCTCGCGGCTGGACAGCAGCAGGGCGGTGACGATGCCCACCGCGCCGGCGGCCGAGGGGGCTTTCATGGCAAGGCCGCCGGCCAGCACCGTCAGCAGGATCGCGAACTCGGTCGTCAGGCCGGGTCCTTCCTTCTCGCTGTTGCGCCAGTAACTCAGGCCCACCAGGCCGGCGATGGCGACGGCCAGCACCGCCAGCAACAGGACGCCGCCGCAGGTGACGGCCACGGCGCCCCCGAGGGCGGCGATGGAGAAGGTGCGCACGCCCGCGTCCGCCGGCGTCTTCGGGTCGCCCATGGCGCGCTCGCGCCCCGTTCCGATCAACAGGCCCACGCCCAGCGCGACCAGTAGGTTCAGTAAAAGCGAGTCCAAGGGGGTTCGGCTCCGAGCGCGCCCGGCGTGTCAGCCGGCTCTCGCCCCAAGTTTCCGCTCCGTGACCGGACAAACAATCAGACAAAACCCCGAACCGCGCCGCATGGAACGGCGCCGTCAGCGCCTCGCTCGATCCAGACGGAAAGCGGTGTGGCTCAGGGGCGCGCCGTGATTGCCTGGAGATGATCCATCTTGGTGGTCATCCCTGGCGGCCACCTGAACATCGCTGCGCCCGGTCGATGGCAAGGGGAGCTTGGTAGTTCACCGGATATCGCCCCGCCGAACCGCAGGCATAGCCTCGTCGAAACATTCGGCGAGGTTGATGCAATGCCCGAACCAGCCGTGGTCAGCCGCTTGGGCCAAGACACTAAGTCCCAGCCGCCTGGCTCCCAGCCGCCTGGGCCCAAATCCCCAGGGCCAAAGCCGGCGTCCAAGTCGCGGCGTCCGCTGCTGATCGGTGTGGCGGCCGTGGTGGTGATCGCCGCGGGTGTCGGGGCCTACATCTACATGACGCGGCCGGACCTGCCGCCGGGCTTCGCCGGAGGCAACGGTCGGCTGGAGGCCAACGAGATCTACGTCGCGACGAAGTACCCCGGTCGGGTCAAGGAAATGCTGGCTGACGAGGGCGCCACCGTCGAGGCGGGGCAGGTCGTCGCCCGAATGGACACCTCCGCCCTCGAGGCCCAGTTGCGCGAGGCCGAGGCCCAGATCTCCGCCGCCGAGGACGCCCGCCGTGTCGCGACGGCCCAGGTGGCGGTCCGGCGCGCCGAGTACAATTTCGCGGCCCTGCAGAATCTTCGCTCCAAGGCGCTGGTCAAGACCGGGGCGGTGAGCAGCCGCGAGGCCGAGACCGACACCGCCAGCATGCTGTCGGGGCAGGCGGAACTGACCGGCGCCCAGGCCGGAGTGGTGCAGGCGTCCTCGGCGATCGATGCGGCGCGGGCCACCGCAGACCGGCTACGGGCCGAAATCGCCGATGCGGTGCTGGTCGCGCCGATCCGATCGCGCATCGAGACCCGCCTGGCCGAGCCCGGCGAAGTGCTGCCCGCCGGCGGCCGGGTGTTCTCGCTGCTCGATCTGGCCGACGTCTACATGTACATCTTCCTGCCCGAGAAGATCACCGGCAAGGTTCGTCTGGGCTCCGAGGCGCGGATCGTCCTCGACGCCGCCCAGCAGTATCCGGTGCGGGCCGTCGTCTCCTATGTGTCGCCCGCCGCGCAGTTCACGCCCAAGACCGTGGAGACGGCCGAGGAGCGCCACAACCTGACTTTCCGGGTCAAGTTGCAGGTGCCCAAGGAGCGCCTGCGCCAGTACGAGCCGCTGGTGAAGTCGGGCCTGCCCGGCATGGGCTATGTACGCTTCGACGAGAAGGCGCCCTGGCCTGAACGGATCCAGGGAACCGCCGCGCCGCCGGCCAATCTATGGCAGAGCACGGGCGCGACGACGGCGGGGCAGAAATGAACGCCCCGGTTCTGGAACACGTCGCCAGCATCCGGAACCTCACCCACAAGTACGGTAAGGTGACGTCGCTGGACGGGGTCAGTCTCGACATCCCAGCCCAGAAGACCATCGGCCTGATCGGTCCCGACGGCGTGGGCAAATCGACCCTGCTGGCGATCCTGGCCGGCGTGCGCAAGATGCAGTCGGGCGACGTCCAGGTGCTGGGTGGAGACATCGGCGACGCGCGGTTCCGCAACACCATCTCGGCGCGGGTCGCCTACCTGCCGCAGGGGCTGGGCAAGAACCTCTATCCGACCCTGTCGATCTACGAGAACATCGACTTCTTCGGCCGGCTGTTCGGGCAGCCTGCCGAGGAGCGGGCCTGGCGGATCGACGACCTGTTGTGGAGCACCGACCTGACGTCGTTCCGCGACCGGCCGGCGGGCAAGCTGTCGGGCGGGATGAAGCAGAAGCTGGGCCTGTGCTGCTCGCTGATCCACGACCCCGACCTGCTGATCCTGGACGAGCCGACGACGGGGGTCGATCCCCTGGCCCGTCGCCAGTTCTGGGAACTGATCGAACGCATCCGCGGCCGCCGCCCGCAGATGAGCGTCATGGTGGCCACCGCCTACATGGACGAGGCCGAGGGCTTCGAATGGCTGGTGGCGATGAACGCCGGCCAGGTGATGGCCACCGGCACCGCCGAGGAGCTGCGCCAGCGCACCGGCCAGGATACCCTGGAGCGGGCCTTCGTGCGCCTGCTGCCCGAAGAGCAGACGCGCGGCCACAAGGAGCCGGTGATCACGCCGTGGGTGTCGTCAGAGGGGCCGCCGGCGATCGAGTCCCACGGCCTGACCCAGAAGTTCGGCGCCTTCACCGCCGTCGACCACGTCAATTTCCGCATCGAGCAGGGCGAGATTTTCGGATTCCTCGGCTCCAACGGCTGCGGCAAGACCACCACCATGAAGATGCTGACCGGCCTGCTGCCGCCCAGCGAGGGTGAGGCCCTGCTGTTCGGCAAGGCGGTCAAGGGCGGGGACATCGAGTCCCGCCGCCGCGTCGGCTTCATGTCGCAGGCCTTCTCGCTCTACACCGAGCTGACCGTGCGCCAGAACATGATGCTGCACGCCCACCTGTTCGACCTGCCGCCCGACAAGGGGAAGGCTCGGGTCGCCGAGTTGATCGACGACTTCGGGCTGGACGAGGTGGCCGACACCCTGGCCGAGAGCCTGCCGCTGGGCATCCGACAGAGACTGTCCCTGGCCGTGGCGGTGCTACACGAGCCGGAGGTGCTGATCCTCGATGAGCCGACGTCCGGCGTCGATCCGGTCGCCCGCGACGGCTTCTGGGAACTGTTGATCCGCCTGTCGCGCGAGCGGGGGGTGACCATCTTCCTGTCGACCCATTTCATGAACGAGGCCGAGCGCTGCGACCGGATGTCGATGATGCACCGGGGCAAGGTGCTGGCCCAGGGGCGGCCCGCGGACCTGGTCGCCGAGCGCGGCGCGCCCAACCTGGAAGCTGCGTTCATCGGCTATCTGGAGGAGGCGGCCGAGGAGCTGGGCGGGGCGGCGGACGCTTCGGCCGCGCCGGCCTCCGAACCGCCCGAGAACCTGGGCCACTCGGTCCCGCCCAAGGGCTTCAGCGTTGGACGGGTTTGGGCGTTCGCTCGGCGCGAGGCGATCGAATTGCAGCACGACGCGGTGCGGCTGATCTTCGCCGTCATCGGGCCGATCCTGCTGATGATCGTCTTCGGCTACGGCATTTCGCTGGATGTCGAGAAGCTGTCCTTCTCCATCCTCGACTACGACAACACCCCGGCCAGCCGGGCCTATTCGGACAGCTATCGAGGATCGATCTATTTCGACGAGAAGAAGCCGCTGTACAGCTACGCCGACCGTGACCGGCGCCTGCGCAACGGCGAACTCCGTTTCGCCCTGGAGATCCCCTCGGGCTTCCAGCGCGACCTGCAGCAGGGACGCCAGCCGACCGTCCAGGCTCATATCGACGCCGCGGTGCCGTTCCGGGCCGAGACGACGCGCGGCTATATCGAGGCCGCCCACAAGGCCCACGACACCCAAGTGCGCAAGGAAAAGGGCCTGCCCGCCGCCCAGTCGGCGGTGAAGATCAACGCCCGGGCTCTCTACAACCAGGCCTTCCTCAGCGTCTACGCCATGGTGCCAGGCGACATCATGCTGCTGATCATGCTGATCCCCAGCATGCTGACGGCGCTGGCTGTCGTGCGCGAGAAGGAACTGGGCTCGATCGCCAATTTCTACGCCGCGCCCGCCAGCCGCACCGAGTTCCTGTTGGGCAAGCAACTGCCCTATGTGGCGGTTTCGCTGGTCCAGTTTCTCACCTTGGTGGGGTTGGCGGTGTTCGTGTTCGGCGTGCCGATCAAGGGCAGCATGTTCGTCCTGGCGCTGGGCGGCCTGCTGTACGTGCTGGCCAGCACCGGGTTCGGCCTGCTGATCTCGGTGTTCGCCGCCACCCAGACCGCCGCTATCTTCGCCGCCGCCATCATCTCGATCCTGCCGGCGGTGCAGTTCTCGGGGATGTTCGTGCCGGTCTCGTCGCTGACCGGCGGCGCGGCGATCGCGGCCAAGATCTTCCCCTCGACCTACTTCCAGGCCGTCAGCGTGGGCGCCTTCACCAAGGCCCTGGGCATGGCCGCCCTCTGGCCCAACGTTCTGGCGCTGGCGGTGATCGCCTTCGTCTATTTCGCGCTGTCGGTCTTGCTGTTGAAGAAGCAGGAGGCCTGATGCGATGCGCGCCATCGGCCACATCTTCCAGCTCGGCCTGAAGGAACTGCTCAGCCTGGCGCGCGATCCGGTGCTGCTGTTCCTGATCGGCTACGTCTTCACCTTCTCGGTCTACACCCCGGCCAAGAGCGCGGTGATGGACGTGATCAACGCCTCGATCGCCATCGTCAACGAGGACGATTCCAGGGCCTCGCGCCTGGTCCGCGACGCCATGTTGCCGCCGCTGTTCCTGCCCGCTCAGGAGATCGGCTTTGGCGACATCAATCACGCCATGGACCGTGGGCTCTACACCTTCGTGGTCGACATCCCGCCGGACTTCGAGGCGGACATCATCGACGACAATCCGCCCACGGTTCAGATCGTGACCGACGCCACCGCGATGAGCCAGGCGGGCCGGGGGCCTTCCTACATCCAGCAGATCATCGAGAGTACGGTCCACGACCTGTGGCCCGGCCGCACCGATCCGGCCAACCAGCCGTTGATCAGCCTGGAGACCCGGGCTCGCTTCAATCCCAACATGCAGCAGAGCTGGTTCGTCGCGGTCAACCAGGTGATCAACAACATCTCGGTGCTGGCGATCTTCCTGACCGGGGCGGCGGTGCTGCGCGAGCGCGAGCACGGCAATATCGAGCATCTGCTGGTCATGCCGCTGCAGTCGTTCGAGCTGATGTTCGCCAAGATCTGGGCCAACGGCATGGTCGTGATCCTGGCCGCCATGGCTTCTCTGTTCCTGGTGGTGAAGGGCGCGATCGGCGTGCCGATCGCCGGCTCGATCCCGCTGTTCGCCCTGGGCCTGGGCGTCTACCTGTTCTCGGTCACGGCGCTGGGCATCATGCTGGCGACGATCGTCAATTCGATGCCGCAGTTCGGGCTTCTGGCCTTCCCCGTCTACATCGTCATGAGCCTGCTTTCAGGCGGACAGACGCCGCTCGAGAGCATGCCGATGCTGCTGCAGAAGATCATGCAGTTCGTCCCCTCGACCCATTTCGTCGCCTTCTCGCAGGCGGTTCTGTTCCGCGACGCGACGCCGGAAATGGTCTGGCCGGCGCTGCTGAAGATGTTCCTGATCGGCGGCGCTTACAGCGTCTACACCCTGTCGCGGTTCAGAAAAATGCTGGCCGCGGTCAAGTGAGAAGGGTCTTCCAAAGATGAGCCCGCTCCGTACAAGCGCAACCGTCGCCTTGGTCGCCGGGATACTGGCGACCACAGGGTGCAAGGTCGTCGGCCCCGACTACGCCCGGCCCGAGGTGGCCCTGCCGCCGGCCTATCGCGATGCGCCGGCCCCGATCTCGGCGTCTCAGACCTCCGCCTCCCTGGCCGACTTGCCGTGGTGGGCGGTGTTCGACGATCCCGCGCTGCAGGGACTGATCGGCCAGACCCTTGCCAACAACCTGGATCTTCAAGTCTCTATCGCCCGCATCGCCCAGGCGCGGGCGCTGGTGGGTGTCTCGGCCTCGCAGAGCAGGCCGCAACTGGGCTATCGCGGCAATGTCGGTGCGGAGTCCACGTTCTCGCCGGACGACAATGGTGGTCCCGACACCACCGGCTTCGGTAGTCTGGGCGTGGCTCTCGACTTCTCCTGGGAGTTCGACCTTTGGGGCCGGATCAAGCGCTCCAATGAGGCCGCTCAGGCCAGCTTGCTGCAACAGGAAGAAGTCCAGCGCGGCATCCTGCTGACCCTGACCAGCGACGTGGCGGAGGGCTATTTTCGCTTGCTGGAACTGGATCGCGAGATCGCCATCGCCCAGGAGAGCACCCGCACCTACGGCGCCACCTTCGACATCTTCAACCAGCGCTTCGAGGCGGGGCGCGACAGCCGGCTGCCGGTGGAGCGCACCCGCGCCAACCGCGATGCGTCCGAGGCGCGGATCGAGGAGATCCGGCGGCGGATCGCTGTGCAGGAAAACGCCCTCAGCGTGCTGATGGGCGCGCCGCCCGGACCGATCCCGCGCGGCAAGGCGCTGGAGGCTCAGACTCTGCCCGTCGCCCCGGTGGGCGCGACGACCGACCTGCTCCAACGCCGTCCCGACATCCGCGCCGCCGAGCAGGGGATGATGCGCGCCAACGCCGAGATGGGCGTGGCGGTGGCCAACAAGTTCCCCAGGCTGGGGCTCTCGGCCCTGGCCGGCCTGATCGGCGTCGACGTCAGCGGCGACAGCGGGACCTTCGGCGTGGGCTCCGTCGGCCTGGGCTTGGCGGGGCCGATCTTCACCGGCGGCCGGCTGGAGGAGATCTACAACAATCGTAAGGCCTATTGGGACGAGACCGTCGCCCAGTATCGCAAGACCGCGCTCGTCGCCCTGGGCGAGACGGCCGACGCCCTGGCCACGCAGCGGACCCTCACCGCCCGCCGCGCGGCGCTGGAGCGCCAGATCGCCTCGCTGCGCCGCTCGGTCGACCTGGCCCAGACCCGCTACGACACCGGCCGCGCCGGCTATTTCGAGGTGCTTGAAGCCCAGCAGCAATTGTTCCCCGCCGAGGACGCCCTGGCCCAGACTCAGCGCGACCAACTGATCGCGGTCGTCAATCTCTACAAGGCCCTGGGCGGCGGCTGGCAGCTGACCGACGACCAATGGACCAAGCCGCAGAGTGTCGCGGCGGCGGGAGGGCGTTGAGATGTCCGACACCCTCGGCGTCCCCAAGGCGGGTGGCGGCCGCACCCACCAGAAGTTCGAGCGCCTGCTGGCCCGCGCCCAGAAGGAGCCACCCATCGTCACGGCGGTGGCTCATCCTTGCGATCACGTGTCGCTGGACAGCGCCGTCGAGGCGGCGCGGCTGAAGCTGATCGAACCGATCCTGGTCGGGCCCGCCGCGCGCATCGCCGAGGTGGCCGCCGCCGGCAAGCTGGACATCTCACCATTCGAGCTGATCGACGCCGAACACAGCCACGACAGCGCCGCCAAGGCCGTCGCCCTTGTCCGGGCCGGACGCGCTGAGGCCCTGATGAAGGGCAGCCTGCACACCGACGAACTGATGGGCGCAGTGGTCGCCCGCGAGACCGGCATCCGCACCGCCCGGCGGATCAGCCACTGCTTCATCATGGATATCCCTGGCTATCCGACGCCGCTGGTGGTGACCRACGCCGCGATCAACATCATCCCGACGCTCGAGGACAAGATCCACATCGTCCAGAACGCCATCGATATGGCCCTGGTCCTCAAGGAGGGCGGGGGGGAGGTGAGGGTCGCGATCCTCAGCGCCATGGAGACGGTCAATCCCAAGGTCCCCTCGACTATCGAGGCGGCGGCTCTGTGCAAGATGGCCGACCGCGGCCAGATCAAGGGCGCCCTGCTCGACGGCCCGCTGGCGCTGGACAACGCCATCAGCGCCGAGGCGGCCGCCATCAAGGGCATCGTCTCGCCGGTGGCGGGGCGCGCCAACGTGCTGGTGGTGCCGGACCTGGAAGCCGGCAACATGCTGGCCAAGTGCATGTCGTTCCTCTCCGACGCCGACGCGGCGGGGATCGTGCTGGGCGCGCGCGTGCCGATCATCCTGACCAGCCGGGCCGACGCCAAGCTGACCCGGCTGGCCTCCTGCGCGGTGGCGTCCCTGCTGGGGGCCGCGCGCCGGGCCTCGGCCGCCATCGTCTGACGGGAGACGCCTGCAATGAGCGCCTGTCTCGCGGTCCTCAACGCCGGTTCGTCGAGCCTGAAGTTCGCCGTCTATGACGCCGCGCCCAGCGAACTGCTGTTGTTCAAGGGCCAGCTGGACGGGATCGGCGTGTCGCCCCGGCTGGTGTTGAAAGACGCACGGGGCCAGTCGCTGGAGGAGCGGAGCTGGCCGGCCGAAGGCTTCGACCATGCCGCCGCGACCCACGAGGTGCTCAACGCCGCGATTCAGCGCAAGGGCGATCGGACGGTGCTGGGCGTGGGCCATCGGGTGGTGCACGGCGGCCGGACCTACGCCGCGCCGATGCGGATCGACGCGTCGGTGATCGCGGCCCTGCGCGCGCTGGAGCCCCTGGCGCCGCTGCACCAGCCGCACAATTTGGCGCCGATCGAGGCGATCGCCGAAGGGGCGCCGCATGTCGCCCAGGTCGCGTGCTTCGACACCGCCTTCCATCGCGGCCAGCCGCCGATGGCCCA
This sequence comes from Caulobacter sp. P1_B12_2, assembly GCF_056406675.1. Lineage (NCBI taxonomy): Bacteria > Pseudomonadati > Pseudomonadota > Alphaproteobacteria > Caulobacterales > Caulobacteraceae > Caulobacter > Caulobacter sp. P1_B12_2. The sequence goes on from NZ_JBFTZS010000014.1 coordinate 10,079, forward strand.
GATGTTCGCCCTGCCGCGCCGCTTCCACGAGGCGGGCGTGCAGCGCTACGGCTTCCATGGTCTATCCTACGAGTTCGTCTCGTCGCGGCTGCGCGAGCTGGCGCCCGAGCTGGCGGCGGGCCGGGTGATCGTCGCTCACCTGGGCAACGGCGCCAGCCTGTGCGCGATCCAGGACGGGCGCAGCGTGGCCAGCACCATGGGCTTCACCGCCGTGGACGGCCTGATGATGGGCACCCGTTCGGGCAGCCTCGATCCCGGTGTGCTGATCCACATGATGGACGCCTACGGCATGGACGCCCGAGCGCTGGAGGATCTGATCTACAAGCGCTCGGGGCTGCTGGGCGTGTCCGGAATCTCGTCCGACATGCGCGCCCTGCGAGCTTCGCCGGAGCCTCACGCGGCCGAGGCGATCGAGCTGTTCGTCTATCGGGTGGTGCGCGAGATCGGTTCCATGGCTGCGGCCCTAGGCGGGATCGACGGCCTCGTCTTCGCCGGCGGCGTCGGCGAGAACGACGCCCAGGTGCGCGAGGATATCGTTCGGGCCTGCGGCTGGCTGGGGCTGGAGCTGGAYGAGGCCGCCAATCGTCCGGGAAGCGGGCCGCGACGGATCACCCGCGACGGCTCACCGGCCGCAGGCTGGGTCGTGCCGACCGACGAGGAAAGGATGATTGCGCGCCACACAGCGGCGCTGTTGAGCCGGCCGTCGGCCTCGAGTTGAGACCTGTTCTCATTTCCTCTGAGGGACTCTCCGAGGGTTCACCGAAGGCGATCTCGGGACTTACCCCAATGGCCTGAGCGCAAGCCTGGCCGGACACTCCCGCTGCATATCGAAGAAGCGGCGTCTTCGGCGACCCGCTCCCAAAAAGGGCAAGGCGATGAGCAGGATGGTTGAGGGGGCGATCGTCCCCGAACTTGAAACGTGCGAGCCTCCGACGGGATCGGATCGTCGAGCCTTCATGATGCGCAGCGCCCTGGCGCTGTCGATCGGCGCCTTGACCGGCTGCAAGCCCAAGGACGTCTCCAACATCCCGGCCCACGCGCCCAGCGCCGCCGCCGCCAACGGCGCGAAGGTCGCCCTCGATCCCAACCTCAACGTGGTCAAAAAGTCCAAGGGGCCGGTGATGACCACGGCCGAGGAGTTCTACAAGGTCGGCCCTGGTCCATCCTCGTCGCACACGATCGGCCCGATGCGGATCACCTACGACTTCTACAAGCGCTGCATCAGGCTGCCGGCGGAACAGCTGGCCACGGCCACCGCCCTGAAGGTGAACCTGTTCGGCAGCCTCAGCGCCACGGGCAAGGGCCACGGCACCGAGCGCGCCTCGCTGGCCGGGTTGATCGGCATGGAGCCGGCCACGGTCGATCCCGCCTTCCTCGACGGCCTGGCGGCCAATCCCAACCAGAGCTTCCCGGTGACCCTGGGCGCCAAGACCATCAACGTCTCGCTGAAGGATGTGATCTACGACGCGCCCAAGGGCGACTTCCACCACCCCAACACCATGACCTGCAGGCTGCTGGCCGGCGACAAGGTGCTGCTGGAGCAGGAATATTATTCGGTCGGCGGCGGCTTCATCGAGTGGAAGGGCTATGAGCCCCCCAAGAAGAACCCGCCGAAATATCCCTATGCACGGATCAGCGAGGCGCTGGCCCACTGCAAGCGCGACAACCTCACTCTGGCCCAGCTGGCCATGGCCAACGAGGTGGCCATCACCGGCCACAGCGAAGCCGAGGTCAACGCCTTCCTCGACAAGATCCTGGGGGCCATGGACGCCACGGTGAAGACCGGCCTGGCCGCCCCGACCTCGACCCTGCCCGGACCGATCAAGCTGAAGACCAAGGCCCACGACGTCTTTGTCAGCGCCCAGACCCAGGAAGGCACCGCGCGCAAGGCCATCGCCCTGGTCTCGGCCTACGCCTTGGCGGGCTCCGAGGAGAACGCCCGCGGCCACCTGGTGATCACCGCCCCGACCGGCGGCTCGGCCGGGGTCTTGCCGGCCGTGATCTATTCGCTGGGTCCGGCGGGGGCCAAGATGTCCAAGGACAAGCTGCGCGAGGCCCTGCTGGCCGCCTTGGTGATTGGCTATCTGTGCAAGCACAACGCGACCCTGTCCGCGGCCGAGGGGGGCTGCCAGGCCGAGATCGGCGTGGCCTCGGCCATGGGCGCGGCGGGGATCGCCCAGGCCTATGGCGACCCGCCCCAGGTGGCGGCCAACGCCGCCGAGGGGGCGCTGGAGCACCATCTGGGCATGACCTGCGATCCGCTGGCCGGCTTCGTCCAGGTGCCCTGCATCGAGCGCTGCGCCTTCGGAGCCGTCAAGGCCTGGACCGGCTACCTGATCGCCACCAACGAGGTCCCGGTCAACCGCCGGGTCGACTTCGACAGCACGGTTGACGCCATGGCCCTGACCGCCAGGGAGATGAACTCCAAGTACAAGGAGACCTCCGAAGGCGGTCTCGCCGTCTCCGTCACCCTGTGCTGAGGCGACGATGGCGCGACGGATCGCCAGTTCCGGAGGCGTGGGCGGGGTGATCGTCGTCGCCTGGCTGGCGACCTCGATCTTCTATTTCTACCAGTACATCATGCGCTCGGCGCCGGCGGTGATGATGCCCCAGCTGTCCGACGCCCTGGGGCTGTCGACGGCGGGACTGGCCACGCTGGTGGGCCTTTTCTACTATGGCTACGCCCCGTTCAGCCTGGTGGCCGGCGTGGCCATGGACCAGTTGGGCGCGCGCCGTGTCGTGCCGCTAGGCTGTGCGGTCGTGGCGGTGGGCGCGCTGCTGTTCGCGACCGGCGACCCCAACCTGGCGGGGGTCGGACGACTGTTGCAGGGCGCGGGCGGGGTCTTCGCCCTGATCGGCGCGGCCTATATCGCCACGACCAACTTCCCGGCCTCGCAGGCGGCGACCCTGATCGGCGTCACCCAGATGTTCGGCATGGCCGGCGGCTCGGCGGGTCAGTTCCTGGTGGGGCCGGCGATCGCCGGCGGCGTCCGCTGGAGCGCGTTCTGGATCGCCATGGGCGTGGCGGGCGCGGTCATCGCCGTCCTGCTGTTCCTCATCATGCCGAGATCCCCTCCGCCCAGCCGCCGCAATTGGATGAGCACCGCGGCCTCCGCCATCTGGGCGGTGGCGTCCAACCCCCAGTCGATCCTGTGCGGCCTGATCTCGGGCCTGTTCTTCATCCCCACCACCATCTTCGACATGACCTGGGGCGTGCGGTTCCTGCAGGAGGCTCACGACATGCCTTACGGCGTGGCCGTCCTGCGCTCGGCCTCGGTGCCGTTCGGCTGGATCATCGGCTGTCCGCTGGCCGGCGTGCTCTCGGACCGGATGGGCCGGCGCAAGCCGGTGATCGTCGGATCGGGCCTGCTGTTGGCCGCCTGCCTGGCGATGATCCTCTACGGACCCGCCGGCGTCTTCCCACCCTTCGTCCTGGGCCTGGTCACCGGAATCGCCTCAGGGGCGGCCATGCTGCCGTACACGGTGATCAAGGAAGCCAATCGCCCCGAGCACAGCGGCACCGCCACGGGCGTGGTCAACTTCATCAACTTCTCGTTCTCGGCCCTGCTGGGCCCGGTGTTCGGCGGCCTCCTGCTGAAGGCGTCGAGCGGCGGCCCGCGCGAGCTGGAGCACTACCAGGCGGCCTTCTCGCCGCTGCTCTACGGCGTGGCCCTGGCGGTGCTGCTGACCCTGCTCCTGAAGGAGACCGGGAGCGGGGCCCGATCCGCGCCGCCGCCGCCCGTCATCGCAAGCCACGCCTGACCCTGTTCCCCGGAGGACCGCATGAGCGACACTCTTTCGAAGCCCCCTCCCGTGAAAGCCGAGCGGGCCTTGCCGCCCTTCGCGCCGGGCCTTTGGTCGCGCGAGATCGACGTGCGCGACTTCATCCAGCAGCACGTCACGCCCTATGACGGCGACCACGCCTTCCTGGCGGGACCGACCGAGCGCACCAACGCCCTCTGGGCCAAGCTGCAGGCGCTGTTCGCCCAGGAGCGGGAAAAGGGCGGCGTCCTCGACATCTCCCAGATCCCCAGCACAATCGTCGCCCATGAGGCCGGCTATATCGACAAGGACAACGAGGTCATCGTCGGCCTCCAGACCGAGGCGCCGCTGAAGCGGGCGATCATGCCCAACGGCGGCTTCCGCATGGTCCTGACCTCGCTGAAGACCTACGGCTACGAGCCCGACCCGGCGGTGGTCGAAACCTTCACCAAGTACCGCAAGACTCACAACGAAGGGGTCTTCGACGCCTATACCGAGAGCGTCCGGCGCTGCCGCTCCTCGCACGTCCTGACCGGCCTGCCGGACGCCTACGGACGCGGGCGGATCATCGGCGACTACCGGCGCGTGGCGCTATATGGCGTCGACCGGCTGATCGACGCCAAGGAGGCGGAGAAGGCCGCGCTGGACGACGCCTGGTCCACCGACGAGATCATCCGCGACCGCGAGGAGTTGTCCGAGCAGATCCGCGCCCTGGCCGAGCTGAAGGTGATGGCGGCCAAATACGGGTTCGACATCTCCGGCCCGGCGACCACGGCTCGCGAAGCCGTACAGTGGCYCTATTTCGGCTATCTGGCCGGCGTGAAGGAGCAGAACGGCGCGGCCATGTCGCTGGGCCGGACCTCGACCTTCCTGGACATCTATTTCGAGCGAGACTTGGCCTCTGGGGTCCTGACCGAAAGCCAGGCCCAGGAGATCATCGACGACTTCGTGATCAAGCTGCGGATCGTGCGTTTCCTGAGGACACCGGAGTATGACGACCTGTTCTCCGGCGATCCCACTTGGGTGACCGAGTCGATCGGCGGCCTGGGCGACGACGGACGGCCGCTGGTCACCAAGAGCAGCTTCCGTTTCCTGCAGACCCTCTACAACCTGGGCCCCGCGCCCGAGCCGAACCTCACGATCTGGTACTCGCCGCGCCTGCCGGAGGGCTTCCGCCGCTTCACGGCGAAGGTGGCGATCGACACCAGCTCGATCCAGTTCGAGAGCGACGAGATCATGCGCCGCGAGTGGGGGGACGACGGCGCCATCGCCTGCTGCGTCTCGCCTATGCGCATGGGCCACCAGATGCAGTTCTTCGGCGCCCGCGCCAATCTGGCCAAGTGCATGCTCTACGCGATCAACGGCGGTCGCGACGAGGTCAGCGGCAAGCAGATCGGCCCGCCCTTCGAGCCGGTTCAGGGGGACTATCTGGAGTTCGAGGACGTTCTGGACCGCTACGAGCGGATGATGGACTGGCTGGCCGAAACCTATGTCAGCGCCATGAACGTGATCCACTACATGCACGACAAGTACGCCTACGAGCGGATCGAGATGGCGCTGCACGACTACGCGCCGTTCCGGACCATGGCGTTCGGCGTGGCCGGCATGTCGGTGGTGGCCGACAGCCTCTCGGCGATCAAGCACGCCAGGGTGAAGGTGGTTCGCGACGAGACCGGCCTGGTCGTCGACTATGTGACCGAGGGCGAGTTCCCGGTGTTCGGCAACAACGATAACCGGGTGGACCACCTGGCCTCATGGCTSGTCAGCACCTTCATGGAGAAGCTGCGCAAGCACCCGACCTATCGCAACGCCAAGCACACCCAGTCGGTGCTGACCATCACCTCGAACGTGGTCTACGGCCGGGCGACCGGCAACACGCCCGACGGTCGGCGCAAGGGCGAGCCCTTCGCGCCGGGGGCCAATCCCATGCACGGTCGCGACAGCCACGGCATCCACGCCTCGGCCGCCTCGGTGGCCAAGATCCCCTATCGCGACGCCGAAGACGGCATCTCCCTGACCACCACCTTGGTCCCCAGCGGCCTGGGCCGCACGCCCGACGACCAGATCACCAATCTGACCGGCATCCTGGACGCCTTCTTCGGGTCCACCGGCTACCACATGAACGTCAACGTCCTGAACAAGGAGACGCTGATCGACGCCATGGACCACCCGGAGAAGTACCCCAGCCTGACGATCCGGGTCTCCGGCTACGCCGTGAACTTCGTGCGGCTGACGCGCGAGCAGCAGATGGACGTGATCAACCGCACCTTCCACGGGGGCTGAGATGGCCGGGGCAGGGGACGCGGCCGACCAGGACGAAGTTCCTGCCCTGGAGGCCAAGAACGAGTTCGAGCTGCGGGTCGGGCTCAGTCGGCACGTGCCGGAGATGACCCTCCGCACGGGTCTGGCCACCGGCGAGATCGGCTTCCTGCACTCGTTCACCACCGGCTCGGCGGTGGACGGGCCGGGGATCCGGCTGGTGGCCTGGCTGGCCGGCTGCATGTTCCGCTGCCGCTTCTGCCACAACCCCGACACGTGGACGATGACCAACGGCCTGCCTCTGCCCCTGGAGCGGGCGGTGGAGGAGCTGCGGTCCTACGCCCACGGCCTGAAGGTGATGGGCGGCGGCCTCACCCTGTCGGGCGGCGAGCCCCTGATGCAGGCCCGCTTCGCCGTCCGACTGTTCGCCGCGGCCAAGGCGATGAAGGTGCACACGGCGATCGAGACCAACGGCTTCTATTCCGAGCGCCTGTCCGACGAGGAGCTGGGGAACATCGACCTCGTCCTGCTGGACATGAAGGGCTTCACGCCCGAGCAGCACGAACGGGTCACCGGGGTGGCGGACAATGGCCGGGTGATCGCCTTCGGCGAGCGGCTGGCCAGGCTGCGGCGACCGATGTGGCTGCGCTTCGTGCTGGTGCCCGGCCTGACGGACGTACCCGGCGAAATGGCCGCGCTCGCCGACTATGCCGCCGGCCTGGGCGTGGTCGAACGGGTCGAGGTGCTGCCCTTCCACCAGATGGGCGCCTACAAATGGGCCAGGCTCGGGCTCGACTATGGCCTGGAGGCCACGCAGCCGCCTTCCGTCGAGCAGGTCGAGGCGGCGGTAAACGTCTTCCGCGCCGCTGGCCTGAACGCCTGCTAGCCGCGATGACATTCTGTCATCTGCTCTACGTCTCCCCGTCGGTTTCCGAGGTGTTGCTCAACTCCACGACCAATGAACACAGGAAGTCGCGCTTGGAGAGCTTCACGCCCAGGGAGCTCGAGGTCGCCCAACAGATCGTGGAGGGGCGATGCAACAAAGAGATCGCCCGCCAGCTGAAGATCAGTCTCAAGACGGTGGAGAGCCACCGGTCGGCAGGCATGCGCGAGGCCGGCGTACGGACCGCCGCCCAGTTGGTCCGCTTCGCGATAAAGCACAAACTAATCGAAGCCTAGATCATTGAGATGGCCTCTCGGCGCGTCTCAGGGGGGCTGCGGCTGGACGGTAAGGCGCTCCTCGGCCAGCTCGGCGTGCTCAGCGTTGTGCGCAAATTGGTGGTGATTTGTTCTTGCCAACGACCTCTAGCGAACAAGCCGTGAGGTGAGCCTCAAGGCAGTCAATCGCATCGCTGGGCGCCCGCGACCACGCCCGCCAAGGGGCTGATGGTGATGGTGATGATGTCCCGATAGTTGGGTGACGGAACCTTGCCCTGGCCGCCCTCGGTCAGGGTCGCGGTCAGAGCGATGTTCTCGCCGCTGACGCCGCTCGCGTCGCATCTGACGGGCGTGAAGTTGGGGCGGCTGCTGTCCATCGTCTGGCCCAGCAACTCATAACGATAGGTGATCCGCTCGGCGGCGTTGCTGGTCGGCGCGCCGGTGGCGGTCATCCGCCATCCATTCTGGGAGGTGACCGCGACCTGATAGGGGCCGGTGCTGGCGACCCGCATATAGTGCCGCCGCTGCGTTGTCGACGGCGGCGCTCCGGCGACATCAATACTGCTGAGAGCGCCGATCTCCCCAAAATCGGGCTCGGCGCCGGTGAGGCTAGCCTGAAGCGCGGTGTTGACCGGCAGATAGACCACGAAACCTCGATTGGTTGTTCCCTTGTCCGAGCGACCGGTCAGGTGGTCGCAGAGATACTTGACATCGAACTCACCCACGGCGAATCCGGGGTCGATCTCGGCGCCGGCTGGAATTCGCAATTGCATCTGTACGGGCCGCGATGCGATGGGGCCGAGTATTTGATCGAAGCGTAGGTCGATTTCGGCCGCATCGTCGAGACCAGACGCCAGCCGGGGGCCGGGACGCTCATAGAGGACGTTGCCCGAACCTGCTCCGTCGTCCGCGAGTACAGCGATTTCCATCGGCAACCTCCGACCGCCGAGCCTGAGCAACACGGCGCTGTAGTTCATGCTGCTGTTTTCGCCGCTGCTGCGCGCCGTCGCGGTGAAGTTGACGGCGTAGTCGTGGCTCGACAGCGGGTTATAGGGCTGGCTGACGATGATCGGATCGAAGCTCACGTCGCAACGCTCGGCGATCCTCTGGTCCGGCGCCTGGGCCAGCGCGGCGCCAGACCAACTGGCCAGCAGAACGGCGGCGCAGAGACCGAGCAAGGTTCTAGCCATTCAACGAGCCTCCACTGGCGCGGCGTCGCCCACCGAGACAAGACCGTGCGCCGCTTCTGTGACCTCGATTTCGTAGATCGTCGGAGGTTCGGTCGACATGGTCAGCCGCCAACGTCCCGGCTTCACCCCCGAAATGGAATAGCGGCCGTCCGAGGATGTGAAGAAGATCACCGCGGGATGATCAGGCGCGGCGACCGCCGTCGCCTCTCCCCCGACATAGGTGAGGGGGCTGCCGTCGGCGCGCAGCAGCCTGCCTGACGCCGTCAGCCAGTAGTCGGACCCGACGATGATCCGGTAGCCGCTGCGGTAGGGCGCCGCGAAGCGATAAGCGCCTCGGCCGATGTCGTAGCCCACAGGCATCCCCTTGGGCTCGATGAACACCTCGCGTTCGCTGTAGGCGCTGAGATCGGGGACCACGGCCGGTCCGAGCGGGCCGGAGGCCGCCAGATGTCCATCCTCGGTCGGACTGACGACCAGTGCGCCGCCCTTGGCGCTGCGGTGCGGCTCGATGACGGCAAAGCCGTTGAGGATCGGCCGCGACAGCGCGAACGCCCCGTCGGCGAAGGCCAGCGAAAAGGCGGCGCGCGCCGAGGTGCGCTGATCGGTGACCTTGCTGAAGTCTGGGTCCCAGGTTGTGAAATGGGTCAGACCCGTGAGCGCCCGTTCCGTGGTGTAGTTGCCGACAAGGTTGAAATCGCCGCCGGCCTGACTGTGGTTGGCGTCGAGCGAAAGATCCCAGGCGCCGACGTCCTGGCCCTGGAATGTCGAGTAGGCCAGGCGCTCGCGTTCGTAGCGGCTGTCATATTCGGCCCGGGCGGTTGACCGATCGCTGGCCCGAAAGGTCAGGGTGGCGAATACCGATACGCCCTCGTATCCGGGTGTATCCTCGTAGGTTCCATTGACCTCCAGTTCGAGACGGGGGGTGAGCTGGAAGCCGGTGTTGAGTCGATAGTAGGCGCGGTCGGGGAGGTTATCTCGCCCCTTGCTGTAGGAGGCGTCCACGCCCGCGTAAAAGCGGTTGCTGAAGGTATGAGACAGGGCGCCGCTGGCTTCCCAGAGAAACGAATTGTTCGGCGGAACCGAACCGAGCGGCGCGAACACGCGCGAGCGCGTCTCGAAGCGCAGGTCCAGGACGCCGGCGCCGGCGAACGCCCGCTCGAAGGTCAAGGATGCCGCCCCGCCGCTACCGAAACCCTTTGCATGCGAAACGGCCAAGTCCCCGCCGAATAGCCCGATCTGAGTGCTCCACAGGCCATCGACGCCCCCCATCGCGGTCACCGCGTCAGCCTGGAAATGCGTCCCGGCGGTCAGCGCCTCGGTGAGGCCGCGTCGATAGAAGCCGGAAACCAGCCAGTCGTCGGAATAGACCGGGCCGCTCGCTTCGAGGTTGGATTTGACGCCGGCGTAGAAGGCGAACTCGTCCAAGCCCTTCTGGAGCTGTGCGGTGTCGTAGAACACGCTGTAGTGCAGCACCTCGCGCGGCCCTGCGCCTTGGTCCACGAGGACGCGTATGTCGTTGCCACCCTGCGCGAAGGGGAAATCGCGCACATTGTAGTTGCCCGGCTCAAGGCGCATGCGGCGGGCGCTGCGGCCGTTGACGAGGATGTCGACCGCGGAGGGCGCGCTAAGCTGGAAGCTCTGCCCCCCGCTGGGCCGCACGATCCGCATCGGCTGCAGTAATTGGTAGGAGCGAATGAACGCCACCCCGGCGGCGTCGGGAGCGTTCTGGAACAGCCGCGGCACAACCAGCAAGTCGCCGGCGATGATCCGCATCGGAGACCCGACATCGTCGTAGACAAGACGCGAGGCCTGCCGCTGAAAATCCGGGCCTGGCTGGTCTGGGCGCCACAGGCCAAGCGTTTCCCCCACGACCCCCCGGGCCCGCACCGCGGCGGTCAGGACGACCGACGAATTTCCGAACCCGGCGGCGTCGACCTGGCTCTGGTGAATATAGTCGATTGAGCTGTTGGCGGTGATGAAGGCGCTGAAGGCGGCCGGCGTCTCGACGGGGGCCTRCCGTTCCGAGTTGTCGGCGATCAGCGAAAGTCCGCTTTGCGCGCGCAGGTCCACCGGAATGGCCACGCTCAGTTCGATTCTCTCGGGATCGTAGGTGATGGCGGTGTCGAGCAACCCGGCCGCCGCCAGATCAATGGTGATCCGACCGGAGAGTTGCGTGCGCAGGCGTTCGCGCGCCTTGTCGTGAAGGCGTGGGCCAATCAGTTCGATCAGGCGCGCGGTGGGAAGGCTGATCTGGCCGGCAGAGGTTGCAAAAGCGCCCACCTCGCCGACTAACCGACCGCTATCGACGAGTGGAAGGGTGATGGCGGTGAGATCGGCGCGGCTTGTTTCCGCACCGCCGGACGGCGCGGGCGTTTGAGCGCCGACGGGCGTGGCGACCACGCCAGCCAGCGCCGCGATGGCGCAGCCGCTAGCGAGCCGAAGGAAGGAACCGCGCCTCAAGCGACCCGGATCCCGAAGGCAGATTGATCGGCAGGACAAGGTTGCGCCGCTGGCCCGGCCCGACGAGACCATATCCGATGGATTGCTGGATTTCCGAGGGGGCCAGGGTGCGCTCGAAGACGATCTTGCCCGCCTCGTCGCGTTCCACCAGGCTCAGCGTGCCCCGGGACAGATAGGCGTGGGCGATCGAGTCGTTGTGGACAACGATAACCGGCGCCGGCTTGCCGTCCGCATCGCGGCCGATCGATGCGGTTTCGACCTTCAGGTTCGCCTTGGCCCCTGTCGGCGTCACGCTCACCAGAACCTGGAAATTATAGAGCACCTGGATCGCGGAACTCCCTTGAGGGAGGGTCACCGGAGCCTGGGCCGCGGTGACGTAGTAGGATTTACTGCGGTCCGGTGGGCCGCCAACCCACTGCACACGAAAGGTCTGGGTCCGCCCGCCCGCGATCACCGCTTGGGCAGGAAAGACCTGGAGATCTTTCGACGGTCCTTCCACACGCACCCCGTCCTCGGCGAAAGCGAGGGAGTCGATGCGGATCTCGATCGGAAGCGGGTCCGCATTGGTGTTTTGGACAGTGATCGAGTGGCTGGCGCGGGCGCCGACGGCATCGAGGTCGATCACAATCGGCTGCACCGTCGTGGCCGACGCCGGCGTGATCGCGACGGTGCAGGTCGCCGCGATGGTCAAAGCGGCTTTCCAGATGGCGCTCATGCCTTTCACCTTCCGGATCATGTCGGCGAGATCGTAATGGTGATCACGCTCGTGTAGGCGCCGGCGACGAGCAACGCCCCGGCGTCGGTGGTAAAGCCGTAGACTCGCAAGGTGATATTGTCGGCCGCGCTGGCGAGGGGGCCGGTCAGTTGCACGTTCGTCGGAGGCGGTAGCGCGCTGGCGGTTGTGTAGGTGATGGCCGGCGGCGTTCCCGAGGCTTGCAGGACCGCCACCTGGGAGGTGAAGTCTATTTCGTTGGCGTAACCGGTCGTCGCCGTCGTGCCGTTCGAAAGCCGCGTGGTTGAGAGCCTCACACTGGGCGTCGCACTCGTGCAGACCAGGCTGAACTTGCGCTCCGCGTCTGGCGACGCATCGGTAAGGTCCGCTCGCAACCGTCCATCGGCGCCCGCAAGCTCGCCTAGATTGATCGAGTCGCTGAACGCCTGGCCGCCGCCAAGAACGCTACAGCGCCCGGTGACAACACCAGTGATATTGATTGTTCCGGTGGCCTGCTGCCGGGCCAAAGCCGTTTGAGGCAGGACGAGCAGGACCGCGGTCGCCGCCGTCGCCAATCCTAAAGGTTTCATGTGCCCTCCTTCCGCCACTGGCGGCCGGGCGTCAGGTGGCGGGGCTGATCGTGACCGTCAGTCGGTCGCCGTAGGAATTGGACGCAACCAGGGCCGCAGGGTCGGAATAGCCCGGGCTGCTGATCCGGATGAACGATCCCGGTGCGTCCTTGGAGGGACCGGGCAGGCGCAGGCCCGCCCCGGCCGTGGCCGGTCCCCTGAACACACAGCCGGCCGCCCCGGCGACGACCGTCGGCGACTCGCAGGTCGCCTGCGACGAGGATCCCGCATCGCCGGCCAGTCTTAGGGTAATCTGGTAGGGGGCGAGGCTCGAATAGCCGGCCGGCGCGCTCGGCACGCCCGCCGCCTTCAACCCGCCATTGTCCGATACGACCCCGACCCGGCTTGGCGAATTGCAGCGCAGGCTGAAGGGCACGTCGAGCGAAAAGGCCCCCTCTACGTTCCCGACCGAATAGGTTCCGCCCGGTACGCCGTCCGCCGAAAAGCTGCAGGACGTGCTGACGCTGGCCGTCACGTTGACGCTCAGCGTCGCTACGGCTCGTGATCCAGAGTAGGCGGCCTCGCTCGAGGTCTGCGCCATCGCCGCCGCCGGCAACGCGACCACGATCACCCCAAGGGCGAACCATATCGAGATTGTGAAAAGACAGCAGCGCACGTCTCCCACCGATGGCTCAACTGGGAGAAGGCTATGGGGGCTATGAAAGACGACCAATCGGGTGAAACCAGCAGTTAGGTGGAGGAGGAGTGGTAGGCAGCGCAACTATGAGCTCTAGCGGGCGCATAAACAGCGCGGCTCGACTTTCAGGGCTGGTGGCCCGGTCCCTTACTCCATCAAAAACGCTAACATCACGTTCAGTGCGGCCTTCGCCGTGGCGGCGTCGCGACGTATTCGGCCCAGCCCGTTCCTGTCGACACAAAGAGGCGCCGGACGCTCGGACTAAGCGCCGAAGCGAGCTTGAAGCGCCGCCTCGAACTTTGCAGTTTCGTCGTCGACTACCCTCAATCTAAGCCTTGGCCAACGCGCTGGCCGCCTTGCCGTCATATTGACCGCCGAAGCTGGTCTTCAGGTGGGCCATGACCGTCCCGACGTTGGCGCCGGGGTTCTTGGCGCGGAAGTCGTTGATGATCTCGCGCAATTCCGAGTCCGTCATCTGCTTTGGGCCATACGAGGACAGGATCGCCAGTTCGGTTTCAGCCGCCTTGGTCCGCTCGTTCACCTTCGACGCATCGCCACCGGCTTCGATCAGACGCGCGCGTTCGGTCGCGAGATTTTCCAGCGTCAGTTTCGTGTTTTTCAAGAACTTCGCGACGGTTGCGGCAACCTTTTCGTCAGTGACTTCCGTCACGCCGCGCTTGAATTCTTCGGTCGTGATCTGCGTAGCTTCACCGATCAATGTGGTGAGCACATTAGCCCTCAGACGATCGTTCAGCTTGCGCGCTGTGAGTTGGTCAGCTCTGAGCTCGTCGAGCAAAGCCATGTCGTCGTCCTTTCAGTCACTCTATTCGATAGTGCTGTAGCTGATGGTGAGGGTGCGCTCCAGCGCGGCGACGTCGCGGCGATCCACGGCCGACAGGATCTCGCCGGCGACCGGCTGCAGATGCTGGGCCCGCTGGAGGAAGACGGGCGGTTGAGGGGGCGGTCACGCGGCCCATCCGACAAGTCCCTTGATAAGTCCGTTGTGGCCCTGTCTATCTACGCCCTGGGGTTGAGGTGCGCTGGGGGCCATGCGGATCGACATATACGGCCTGTTTCATCCCGACAGCGGATGGGGAACTCACACGCGCGGCTTCGCGGCCGCGCTGGCGCGTTGGCATGACGTGCGAGCGATCGCCTGGGATCCCGACCCGAACTTCAGTCACGTGCCCGGCGCCGACGTGCCGTTCGCAGAGCCCGATCCGGACGCCGACTTCGCCGTCTGCATCGGCCCGCTCGACCAGATCGACCGAATGCAGGGCCGTTATCGGATCGCCTTCCACGCCTGGGAGACGACCGTTCTGCCCTCGCACCATCGGGAGGCGCTGGCCGAGTTCGACGAGATCTGGACTCCGTCGCACTGGGGCCGCGAGGTGGTCGTCGCCAACGGCTTCCGGGCCGACCGGGTCCACGTGGTGCCCGAAGGCGTCG
>NZ_JBFTZS010000015.1:0-24168 GCF_056406675.1 Caulobacter sp. P1_B12_2
GTCCGATCACGACCGCCCTGGTGCAGCACCAGCGCCGAGGCCGGGGCCTCGCCCGCCTGGGTGAAGCTCACCGTGGCGTTGACGACCTTGGCGAAGAACTCGCCCGGCGCGCTGGGGTAGATCGGGACGGGACCCTGGTTCGTGCCCTGGCTGATCAGCTGGTCGCCCTGGCGGCTGATGGTGAGGGTGAAGGTCGGCGACAGCACATAAGCGCCGACATAGCGGTCCAGCGTCGCGACGGGCAGGCTGATCGCCTTGGGCGCCGTCCACGTGCCGACACATAGCCCCGCCAGGGTGTCGGCGATGCTGCTGGAGGGCGTGGCGTTGTAGTTGGCCAGCACGATGGCGACGATCCCGTCCTTGGGATAGCGGGCGATGCCGGTCGAGAAGCCGTTGATCCCGCCGCCATGGCCGACCCGCTCGTGGCCGCCGTCGGTGTCGACCCGCCACCCGAACCCGTAGTGATTGCCGTAGTCGGTGAACATCGCCGCGCGCGAGGCGGGGGTCAGGATCTTGCCGTCGGCCAGGGCCCGGTCCCAGATCAGCAGGTCGCCGGTCGTCGAATAGAGCGAGCCGGCCGCGTAGGGCAGGGTCATGTCCAGGAAGTCAGCGTTCTTCCAGCCATCCTTGGAGCCCTGATAGCCCGAGGCTCGATGGCGCAGGATCACGCCGCTGACGTCGTAGCCGCTGTCCTTCATGCCCAGGGCCGTAAATATGTGCTTGGTCACATAGTCGGCATAGGTCTCGCCCGAGACCTTCTCGATCACGTAGCCGAGCAGGATGTAGCCGGTGTTGTCGTAGTTGTATTTCGCGCCCGGCTCGAACTCGAGCGGCTGGTCGCGGGTCAGCTTGATGATCTCGTCCGGCGTTCGCGGCAGCCGGGCCTCCTTGTCGAAGAAGCCGGGAAGGGCGGTGTAGCTGGGGATGCCGGAGGTGTGGGTCAGCAGGTGCTTGATCGTCACCTTGGCCCAGGTCGCTGGGGCGTCGGCGTAGTATTTCGAGATCGGGTCGTCGACCGACAGCTTGCCCTGGTCGACCAGTTGCAGGATCGCGGTGGCCGTGAACTGCTTGGTGATCGAACCGAGGCGGAACTTGGTGTCGGCGGTGTTGGCGACGTCCCACTCGCGGTCGGCCGCGCCGAAGCTCTCGCGCCAGACCGGCACGCCGTCCTTGGCCACAAGGATCGAGCCGCTGAAGCTCTCGCCTTCCAGGTGGGGCGCGATCACTTCGCGGGCCTGCTTCGCGTAGTCCGATGCGGCGCAGGCCGGCTGCGCGGCCCAGGCCGAGGTTGTCGATAGCAACAAAACGGTCGCCAGGCTGGCGGGGATCAAGTTCATCAGGCGCACCTCAGGTTGATCTGAGGCCACTAAACTTGGCCTTCGTGGCGACCGCAAGGCAGAGCTTTGGGCTCGCCTAGGCCGTCGTCACCGGTTCGGCCAGATAGGCGTGGATCGCCGCGACCACCTGGGCGCCTTCGCCGACCGCCGCCGCCACGCGCTTGACCGAGCCGGCGCGCACGTCGCCGATCGCGAACACGCCGTGGCGGCTGGTCTGCAGGGGCGGGTGGCCCGGGGCCAGGTCCGGGCCGGTGCGCACGAAGCCGTGGTTGTCCAGCTCCACACGACACTCGGACAGCCAGGCGGTGTTGGGCGCGGCCCCGATGAACAGGAAGAGGTGGCTGATCTCGCAGCGGTCCTCCTCGCCGGTGTCCAGATCGCGATGGCGGATCGCCCGAAGTTGCCCGTCCTCGCCTTCCAGCTCGAAGATCTCGTTGCGGACGACGACCTCGATATTGGGCAGGCTCTCGATGCGCTCGATCAGGTAGCGCGACATGCTGGCGTCCAGGCTCTTGCCGCGAATGACCAGCCAGACCTTGGCCACCTGGCTGGCCAGATAGACCGCAGCCTGACCCGCCGAATTGCCGGCCCCGACCAGCGCCACCTCCTGGCCGGCGCACAGCTTGGCCTCCAGCGGAGAGGCCCAGTAGTGGACGCTGCTGCCCTCGAACTCGTCGAGATTGGACACCTCCAGCCGGCGGTAGCGGGCGCCGCTGGCGATCACCACGGTCTTGGCCTGGGTCGTCTCGCCGCTGACCAGCTTCAGGTGATAGCCGCTCAGGCCGTCATCGCCGTCGCAGTCCAGGGTGGCCACCTCGTCGGGGATGGCCAGGTTGGCGCCGAACTTCTGGGCCTGATTGTAGGCGCGGGCCATCAGGGCCATGCCCGAGACGCCGGTGGGGAAGCCCAGATAGTTCTCGATGCGGGCCGAGGCTCCGGCCTGGCCGCCGAACGCGCGGGTGTCGAGCACCAGCACCGAGAGCCCTTCCGAGGCGGCGTAGACGGCGGTGGCCAGACCCGCCGGGCCGGCCCCGACCACGGCGACGTCGTAGACCCGGCTGGGATCCAGGTCGCCGACCATGCCGATGCAGCGCGCCAGCTCGGCGTTCGACGGGTGACGGAGAATCTGGCCGCCGGGGCAGAGCACGATCGGCAGCTCTGCCTCGTCGATCGAGAACCGCTGGATCAGCACCTTGGCGCAGTCGACGGTGTCGGGGTCGAGGTGCTGGTAGGGGTGGCCGTTGCGGCCGAGGAAGCCGCTCAGCCGGATGACGACGCCGTCGGCGGCGCGGCCGATGATGACGGGGCCTCCAGCCCCCGTTTCCAAGAGCCCGACGCGCCGCAGGATCAGGGCGCGCATGATCCGCTCGCCCAGTTCGGCCTCGGCGATCAGCACCGCGCGCAGCCGCTCGGGCTTGATCCGCAGCACCTCCAGATCGGTCAGGGCGTGGACGTCCACCAGGGAGGGGCGGCCCGACAGCTGGGCCAGCTCGCCGATGAAATGGCCGGGACCGTGTTCGACGATCACGTGGCTTTCGTCATGGGCGTCGCGGCGCGTGACCTCGGCTCTGCCTTCCAGCACCACCATCAGGCCGGGTGAGACCTCTCCGGCCTTGGCCAGCACGGCGCCGGCCTTGGCGTGGGCCACGTCGCCGAAGCGACGGATGCGGTCGATCTCCTCCGGCTTCAGGCGGGGGAACATTTGCTCGCGGCGGGTGTCGATGATGGCCATGGCCCTAGAGTGCTTTAGGATGGCCGCGCGGTCATCCGTCGCGAGCGATGGAATTTGAACGTTCGCGCCGTCATGAGCGGATCGGCGCTTCGGGGTTGGTGATGCGGCCGGCGAGGCGGTAAACTCCGGCCATGTCGAAAGCCGCCGCTCAACGCCATCCCGCCACCCAGTGGCGGGTCGGGGCCGGGTCCGAGACCATCGCCCGCGCCACCCCCCAGGAAGTCGCCGTGGGCCTGTCGTTCGACGGCCGGCCGCACACGGTCCTGATGGCCACGCCCGCCGATGTCGCCGATCTGGCCCTGGGTTTCACCATCACGGAAGCCGTGGCGCGCGCCGAGGATGTCCTCGAGATCGAAATCACCGATACGGATCTGGGAATCCTGGCCGATGTGAAGCTCAAGCCCGGCGCGATCCAGCGCAAGGCCCGGCCGCGCACCTTGGAAGGCCGCTCCAGCTGCGGGCTGTGCGGCGTGCAACGCTTGGCCGACGCCGTGCGGCCGCTGCCCCGGATCGAGGGCGGGGTGAAGATCTCCCATCAGGCGGTGCAGCGCGCGGTCGACGGCCTGGGCGCGGCCCAGGCCCTGGGCCAGCTGACCCGCGCCACTCACGCGGCCGCCTTCGCCGACGCGGAGGGAGGCCTGGTCCTGGTCCGTGAGGACGTTGGCCGTCACAACGCCCTGGACAAGCTGGCCGGCGCGATGGCGGCCGGTGAGCATCGGGCCATCGACGGCTTCGTGCTGGTCACCAGCCGCTGCTCGTTCGAGATGGTCGAGAAGACCGTGCGGATGGGATGCTCGATCCTGGTGGCGGTCTCGGCCCCCACCGACCTGGCGATCCGCCGGGCCGAGGACTCCGGCCTGGCCCTGGTCGCCCTGGCGCGCGCCGACGGCCACACCGTCTTCACCTATCCCGAGCGCCTGCTCGACGCCGTTCCGGAGTACGCGTGATGACCGACCGCAAGCCGAACGCGGGCGTTCCCGGCATTCATCGCTACGACAACGCCGCCGGCGGCTGGGGCGCGCTGAGGGCGGTGGCGGGCGCGCTGACCGACCAGGCGACAGTGATCGAGGGCGGCAAGACCCTGTTGCACGCCAACCAGCCCGAGGGCTTCGACTGCCCCGGCTGCGCCTGGCCCGATCCCAAGCACACCAGCTCGTTCGAGTTCTGCGAGAACGGGGCCAAGGCCGTGGCCTGGGAGGCGACGTCCAAGCGCGCCACGCCCGAGGTGTTCGCCGCCCACACCGTCGCCGAGCTGCTGACCTGGAGCGACCACGCCCTGGAGGACCTGGGCCGGCTGACCCATCCCATGGCTTACGACAGGGCGAGCGATCGCTATCTCCCCATCGCCTGGGACGAGGCCTTCACGCGCACCGCCGACGCCTTGCGCGCGCTGGACCATCCCAACCAGGCGGAGTTCTACGCCTCGGGCCGCGCCTCGAACGAGGCGGCGTTCCTGTTCCAGCTGCTGGGTCGCCGCGTGGGGACCAACAATTTCCCCGACTGCTCGAACATGTGCCACGAGCCGACCAGCGTCGGCCTGCCGGACTCGATCGGCATGGGCAAGGGCTCGGTGACGCTGGAGGACTTCGACCACGCCGACCTGATCCTCAGCTTCGGCCATAATCCCGGCACCAACCACCCGCGGATGATGACCACCCTGCGCGACGCCTCCAAGCGCGGCGCGACGATCCTGGCGTTCAATCCGCTGAAGGAACGGGCGCTGGAGAAGTTCGCCGCGCCGCAGGATCCGATCGAGATGGCGACCCTGACCTCGACCCCGATCGCCTCGGCCTATTACCAGCTGACCGTCGGTGGCGACGCCCTGGCGGTTCAGGGGATCATGAAGGCGGTGCTGGCCCTGGACGTCGAGAGCCAGGGCCCAAAACACAATGAGGGGGTTCTGGATCGCGCCTTCATCGCCGAGCACACCGAGGGCTTCGAGACGGTGAGAGCCGTGGTCGAGGCGCTGACCTGGGACGAGATCGAGGCCGGCTCGGGGCTGACGCGCGCCCAGATCGAGGAGGCGGCGCGGGCCTACGCCGCCGCCAAGGCGACGATCCTCTGCTACGGCATGGGCCTGACCCAGCACCGCAGCTCGTCCAGCACCGTGCAGCAGCTGGTCAACCTGCTGCTGCTGAAGGGCAATATCGGCCGCCCAGGCGCGGGGATATGCCCGCTGCGGGGCCATTCCAACGTCCAGGGCGATCGCACCGTCGGGATCTGGGAGAAGCCGTCGGCCGCCTTCCTGGACGCGATGGACAAGGTCTTCGCCTTCAAGTCGCCCCGCGAGCACGGCCACACCGTGGTCGAGGCGATCGCGGCCATGGAGACGGGCGAGGCCAAGGTGTTCGTCGGCTTGGGCGGCAATTTCGCGGTCGCCGCGCCGGATCCGACCCGGACCTTCGCGGCGATCCAGAAGGTGGGCCTGACCGTTCACGTCGCCACCAAGCTGAACCGCACTCACCTGCTGCACGGCGCTGAAAGCCTGTTGCTGCCGTGCCTGGGGCGCACCGAGATGGACCTGCAGGCGGGCGTGCGCCAGGCGGTGACGGTCGAGGACTCGATGTCGATGGTCCACGCCTCGCGCGGCCTGAACCCTCCGGCCTCGGACCAGTTGAAGTCGGAGCCCGCCATCGTCGCCGGGATCGGCGCGGCGCTGTTCGGACCCGACGACATCGTCGACTGGCCGGGCCTGGCCGCCGACTACGACCGGATCCGCGACCTGATCGAGGCGGTCTTTCCCGACGCCTTCGCCAACTATAATGAGCGCGTGCGCCAGCCGGGCGGCTTCCGCCTGCCGGTGCCGCCGTCCGAGCGGGTCTGGAAGACCCCCAGCGGCAAGGCCCAGTTCCTGGCCCATCGCCACGACGGCCAAGACGTCCGGCGCGGCCAGGCCGACGTCCTGGTGCTGACCACCCTGCGCAGCCACGATCAGTACAACACCACCATCTATGGCCAGAACGACCGCTACCGGGGGGTGTTCGGCCGCCGCGACGTGGTCTTCGCCCATCCCGACGATATCGCCGCGCGGGGCCTGAAGGCGGGCGACCGCGTCGACCTGACGGCGGCCTTCGACGACACGGGGCGGCGGGCGGTGCGCGGCTTCACCCTGGTGGAGCGGGACATCCCGCGCGGCTGCCTGGCCGCCTACTATCCCGAGACCAATGTCCTCGTGGCGTTGGAGGATCACGACCGGCGCAGCGGCACCCCGGCCTACAAGTCGGCGCCGGTCCGGCTGGCCGCCCACGCGGGCTGAAGTATCGATCTCGCCCTTTACGCTTTGGTCGCCACCTGATGCCTAAGGTTGCGCCAGCTTTGGGAGAGTTGGTCGCCGTGGACGCGCGGATCGACGTCGAGGTCGTGAAGGCCGCCGAACTGGGGGAGGGCGAGCGCGGGCTCTGGCGCGCCCTTCGCGCGGCGCATCCGCATCTGGCCAGTCCCTATTTCGACCTGCGCTATGTCGAGGCGGCCGAACGCGTCGCGCCCGAGGGCGGGGTGGCGGTGATCCGCCGAGGCGGATGGGTCGTCGGCTTCTTCCCATTCCAGCGACGCGGCGGGGCGCTGCAGCCGCTGGGCGCGCCGATGAGCGACTTCCACGGTCTGATCGCCGACCCCGCCGAAGGGCTCGCGTTGGACCAAATCGTAAGAGCCTTGGGTGGACGCCGCCTGCGGGTCAGCGGTCTGGTCGGCGCGCCGGTCCAGCCGGGGCTCCATGTTCGCCACGCGATGGTCGCCGACCTCTCGAACGGGTTCGAGGCCTATCAGGCGGGACGGGCCTCGGCCTTTCTGAAGGACAAGCGCCGGCGGATGCGGGCGCTGGAGCGCGACCACGGCGCCGTGCGGTTCGACTTCGACCGACCTTCGCCCGCCTTGCTGGAGCGGGTGATCTCCGAGAAGCGCGCCCAGATCCGTCGCACCCATCAGCACGACATCTTCGCCTGTGGTTGGACCGCGCGCCTGCTGCATGACCTGGACGCCGTCGCCGACGCCGATTTCGGCCTGCGTCTGGCGGTGCTGCGGGCCGGCGACGTGGTAGTGGCCGCCGAGCTGGGCCTGACCAGCGGCGATCGCCATCACCTGTGGTTCCCAATCTACGATCCGGACTACGCACGCTATTCGCCTGGCGCGCTGATGACCCTGGAGACCCTGAAGGTCTGCGCCGAGCGCGGGATCGCCCGCGTCGATTTCGGGCCTAGCGAAGAGGCCTACAAAGAAGACTTCGCCGACCCGGCCGACCCGGCGCTGGAAGGGTTGATCACGCCGCACGCGCCGTGGGCCGCGCGCGTGGGCGATCTTCCCGGCGGTCGCCGGATCGCGGCGGCCGGAACCCGGCTGAGCCGCCGCTTCGACCGCATCGCCGCCTGCGAACCCGGCCTGAGCGGCCAGATCAAGGGCGCGTCGTCTCTGGTCGCCGGCCTGACCATCCGCCATCCCCGCCTTACGCGGACCGTGGGCGCGGGTCTCGGCATCGGCCTGAGTCTCGGGCTCGGCCTCGCCCTGCTCGCCGATTGAAGGAGCCCGTCATGTCCAGCCTCGTCGCCGACTGGTCGGCGGACCAGAAAGCCGCCTTCGGCAAGACGCCGATCACGTTCCGGCACGGCCTGGCCGACACCGGCCTGTTCGACGACGAGCCGCTGGCGCGGCTGCTCGACGCCTATCCGGCCGAGCTCTACGACATCAACCTGTTCGACTTCGACGACCAGGGCCAGGCCACCATGCGCACCGGCGCGCGGGGCCGCTTGCCTGGGCGCGAGGTGCTGGAAGGGGTCAAGCAGGGCCGGATCTGGGTGCAGTTGCGCCGGGCCGAGGCCTACTATCCGGAGTTGGGCGCGCTGATCGCTCAGGCGTTCGCCGAGATCGCCGGCCAGGCGCCGGGCTTCCGGCCGGTGCAACTGAACGGCCAACTGATCCTGTCCGCGCCCCAGGCCAAGGTGCCGTTCCACGCCGATGCGCCTGGCGTGGCGCTGTTCCACATCCGCGGCCGCAAGCGGATCTGGATCTATCCCAACGACGAGGCCCACATGCCCCAGCAGGGCATGGAGAACATCGCGCTCAAGCAGCAGACCGAGGACCTGCCCTATCACCGGACGATGGACGCGCAGGCGCAGGTCTTCGACCTGGAGCCCGGCATGGCGGCCGCCTGGCCGCTGCACGCCCCGCACCGGATCGAGAACCAGGGCACGTTCAACGTCTCGCTGTCGGTGGACTATCAGACCTGGGGCTCGCGCCTGACCAACGGCGCCCACTACGCCAACGGCGTGCTGCGTCGCTGGCGCGCGCCGGTCGCGCCGATGCACCGGACGCCCATGGCGGCTCGCGCCGGGCTGTGGGCCGCGTCGCTGGCGATGAAGCGAATGGGCCTGGTCGAGGACCGGATCAAGGGGTTCGAACGCAGCTTCGACCTGGGCGACGTCAAGGCCTGATCCGACGCTGTTTGGATTGCGGCTCAATCATGACAACCGGGTCATGACCTCGAATTAAGTCGTTTCTCGATAAACGCGCGGCTAGCTTTCTCTCAACAACGCTTTTGTTCGAGGGAACACACTGATGCGCGCTCTTCTGCTTCTGGCCACCGCCGCCACCGCTCTGGGTTTCGCCGGCGCTGCTTCGGCCAGCCCGTCCGTGAAGTTCAAGGACGCCGTGGCCCGCGTCGAGGTGATCCCCGAGGCCCGCGGCGACGTGAAGGTCGAATTCCTGACCACCAACCAGAGCCTGCCGCTGCAGATCCGCCAGAACGGGAGCGACGTCACGGTCGATGGCGGCCTGAAGCTGAACCGCATCAACGGCTGCAACACCGTGATGGGCAAGCGCGTGGTCCACGTGCGCGGCGTCGGCGACGTGAAGTGGGAAGACATCCCGCAGGTCGTGGTGCGCGTGCCGATGAACGCCGAGGTCGCCGCCGCCGGCGCGGTGTTCGGCAGCGTCGGCCGCACCGATCGCCTGGAGCTATCCAACGCCGGCTGTGGCGATTGGACCGTGGCCAACGTCAAGGGCAAGCTGGACCTGAACCAAGCTGGCTCGGGCGACACCAAGGTCGGCAGCGCCGGCTCGGCCGAGATCAACATCGCCGGCTCGGGCGACGTGAAGACGCAAGCGATCGGCGGCGACCTGGAGATCAACATCGCCGGTTCGGGCGGCGTGACCGCGGTCAGCGTCAACGGCAAGCTCGAAGCCAACATCGCCGGCTCCGGCGACGTGACCGTCAACGGCGGCCGCTCGCGGTCGGTCGACGTCAGCATCATGGGCTCGGGCGACGTCGACTTCGGCGGCGAGGCCGACGCGGTCGAGGTCTCGGTGGCCGGTTCGGGCGACGTGCGCATCGCCAAGGCGAACGGTCCCGTTCACAAGTCGGTCGCCGGTTCGGGCGACGTGATCATCGGCCGCTAGTCGCTTACGCGTTTAGATGTTGTCACCCCGGCCCTCGCTCAACGAGGGTCGGGGTTTCAATTTGTGGCGCAGCTTCCCACGTTGTGATTTCTCTCGCGCCGACTAGATTGCCGGCCAGATCATCGAGGGAAGCGGCATGACCTTGCGGGCGTTGATATTGATCGGCGCCCTCGCGCTGCCCGTCGTCGCTCAGGCCGCGGCCTCCAAGCCGCTGTATCGAGACCCGATCACCGACGGCGCCGCCGACGTTTCGATCGTGTTCGACAAGGCCCATCGCCAGTGGGTGATGTTCTACACCAACCGTCGCGCCACGCTGAAGGCGCCAGACCCCAAGGACGTGGCTTGGGTCCACGCCACGCCGATCGGCATGGCGACCTCGAGGGACGGCCTAGCCTGGACCTATACGGGCGTGGCGAAGATCCCCGGCCAATGCGGCGGCGAGACCCTGTGGGCGCCTGAACTCTATATAGAGGGCGGCATCTATCATCTGTGGCTGACCGTGGTGCCGGGCGTCTTCCACCGCTGGGGCGAGAAGGGCGCGACCGCCCGGATCGTCCACCTGACCAGCAAGGACCTGAAGGCCTGGACCTGCGGCGACACGCTCGACCTGGGCTCCGATCGGGTGATCGACGCCAGCGTCGTCAAGATCGGCGGCCGCTACCGCCTCTGGTACAAGGACGAGCGCAAGGGCAGCCGGATCATGGCGGTCGAAAGCCCCGACCTCGTTCATTGGAAGCCGGTCGGCGACAGGCCCGTGGTCGACATGGCCGCCGAGGGGCCCAAGGTGTTCCGCTTCAAGGGCGCCTGGTGGATGATCGCCGACGCCTGGAAGGGGTTGGTGGTTCTGCGATCGGACGACGCCGAGACCTGGACCCTGCAGTCGAGCCGCCTCCTGGAGCAGCCCGGGATCCAGCCCACCGACACCGCCAAGGGCCAGCACCCCGACGTGGTGGTCAGCGGGGGCAGGGCGTTCCTCTACTACTTCGTCCACCAGTCCAACGAGCCGCAGGCCAAGACCGACCCTTACTACGGCCAGCGGACCGTGGTGCAGTTGGCGGAGTTGACGGAAGCGGGCGGGGTGCTGTCGGTCGACCGTGAGGCGCCGGTGAAGGGCGGGTTGATCCCGCCGAGGTGAGGCGGGTTCACCGAACCACGCTCGCGCTACATATATATAAAGTGAAACGCCCCGGAGCCGAAGCTCCGGGGCGTTCCCTTAGTCCGCTGATCGCGAACGGCGCGCTATCTAGCGGACGCCGAAGCCGAACAGGGTGTCGGCGTCGATCAGGTCGGCGCCCGAACGGTCGCGGGTCTTCAGGCTGCCGCCGAAGGTGTAGCGGAAGCCAACCTTCACGGCTTCGGCGTTCAGGTCCGCCAAGTCCTTGGACTCGGTGTGGGTGTACTTGCCGAAGGTCGACCAGCCGGTGTTGGCGAACTTGTATTCGCCGCCGACATTGACGTCCCAGATGTCGGCGTTCAGGCCGGCGTCAGCGTCCAGGTTCGAGTAGCCGGCGCCGGCGTCCAGACGGAAGTCGTCCGAGACGAAGTAGCGGGCTTCGCCGCGCACGGCCCACAGGTCGGCGTCCAGGTCGTTCGACTGGCCGTAGGCGACCAGGCCGTTCAGGGTGACCTTGTCGAAATACTTGGAGGCTTCGGCGCCGAYGGCCCACAGGGTGTCGTTCGACGGACGCGACAGGGCGGCGAAGCCGCCGACGCGAACGGTGTCGCCGGCGACCAGGGTCGTGGCGTGAGCGGCGGTCGAAGCGACGGTTTCGTCGCTCAGGTCGTTGTCGCTGACCGAGACGTTGCCGTTCAGGGTCACGGTCCAGGCGCCGGTCGGGATGGCGACGTTGCCGTCGACCTTCACCGAGGTGCCGTCGGCGTCGAGGCCGGTGGCCTTCACGTCGTTGTAGTTCACGGCCGCGCCGATCGAGCCGACGTTCTGAGCGAAGGCGGGAGCCGAGACGGCCAGCGCCAGGACGGCGGCGGCGGCAAAGAGTTGGGTCTTCATAGTGGGTAATCCCCTTACTGTGTGGCCTCGATCGGCGGGCGGTCGTTTTGGGGAGGGCCGCCCGTCCGTCGAGGAGCGGCGGATTTATGGAGCTTCGCCCTGAGGAACAAGACCGGACGGTACGGTCAGCGGCCATTTGATGCAGTTTTATGACACTTGCGGAGGCGGGTTAACGTCCCTATCGCGCTCGCTCGCACGTTCATGCTCTATTTCACGATGTTTCGAGCATGTTTCGTGCAACGACGTTATGTCTGGGCGGCGCCACCGGTCAAATCCACGCTCCTGGAGGAAGGCCGCGACCCAAGCAGAGGGGGCGGCGCCGTATCGGGCGCCTGATCAAGCTTGACCGAGGTCGTGGCCTTCGTCGCGACAAAGGGCGGAGGAGGGGAGAGGCGGAACCTTTTCTGAACCTCCCAAAACACGCCCCGAACCGCTTGACGAAACCGATTCTGGCACGTAAAAGCCCCACTCTGTTGGATCGGCTGTGAACTTTCGGGTTCAAACGCGGTCCGCGAACGACTGCCGACAGCGCCTTTCAGGGCGATGTTTTCAGTCACCGGCCCTAGCGGGTGACCGCCGGGGCCTATTTGTTTTGCGGACGCTGCGTGCGGAGTTCTCTCTTCGGAGGGGGTCCGAGTTGGTCTTTGAAATGGTTCGAGACGCGGGCGCAGCCCACTAGGAAACCGAGCGATATGGATCGTCAGAACATCCGCATCCGGCTCAAGGCCTTCGATCACCGCGTGTTGGATCATTCCACGCGCGAGATCGTGAATACGGCCAAGCGCACGGGTGCGACGGTACGGGGCCCGATCCCCCTGCCCACGCTTATCGAGAAATTCACCGTCAACCGCTCGCCGCACGTCGACAAGAAGTCGCGCGAGCAGTTCGAGATCCGTACGCACAAGCGCGTTCTCGACATCGTTGACCCGACTCCGCAGACCGTGGACGCGCTGATGAAGCTCGACCTGTCGGCCGGCGTTGACGTCGAAATCAAGCTGTAAGGAGGGCCGAAGCAGATGACTCTCCCCGCAAATCGTACTGGCGTGATCGCCAAGAAGCTGGGCATGACCCGCTTCTTCGATGAAACCGGACAGCACGTGCCCGTCACCGTCCTTTCGCTGGACGGCTGCCAGGTCACCGCCCAGCGCACGGTCGAGAAGGACGGTTACACCGCCCTGCAACTCGGCGCCGGCGCCAAGAAGCCCAAGAACACCCCGAACGCCATGCGCGGTCACTTCGCCAAGAACTCGGTCGAGCCCAAGCGGATCGTCGCCGAATTCCGGGTCGATGAAGCCGCTCTGATCGATGTGGGCGCGGAATTCACCGCTGACCACTACGTCGCCGGCCAGAAGGTGGACATCCAAGGCATCACCGTCGGTAAGGGTTTTGCCGGCGCCATGAAGCGCTGGAACTTCTCCGGTCTGCGCGCCACCCACGGCGTCTCGGTCTCGCACCGTTCGCACGGCTCGACGGGTAACCGCCAAGATCCGGGCCGTACGTTCCCGGGCAAGAAGATGGCCGGTCACCTGGGTCAGGAAACCGTCACCACTCTGAACGTCACCGTTTGGAAGGTCGACGTTGAGCGCGGTCTGATCCTGGTCAAGGGCGCCGTCCCTGGCTCGGAAGGCTCGTACGTCAAGGTTCGTGACGCGATCAAGAAGGCCGCTCCGGCCGACCTGCCGCGTCCGGGCGCCTTCCGTAAGGCTGGCGAGGCTCCGGCCGCCGCCGCTGAAACCCCCGCTGAGGAAGCCCCCGCGGCGACGACCGAAGAGGGCGAAGGCTAATGAAACTCGACGTCATCAAACTGGACGGCGGCAAGGCCGGTTCCGTTGATCTCGACGACGCCATC
Source organism: Caulobacter sp. P1_B12_2 (assembly GCF_056406675.1). Taxonomy (NCBI): domain Bacteria; kingdom Pseudomonadati; phylum Pseudomonadota; class Alphaproteobacteria; order Caulobacterales; family Caulobacteraceae; genus Caulobacter; species Caulobacter sp. P1_B12_2. Next base: position 13,314 of record NZ_JBFTZS010000015.1, read on the forward strand.
TTTGGCATCGCCGACATCCGCGGCGACATCCTGCAGCGCGTCGTCACCTGGCAGCTGGCCAAGCGCCGCTCCGGGAACCACAAGATTCAGGTCCGCAACGAGGTCTCTCGTACGGGCAAGAAGATGTACAAGCAAAAGGGCACCGGCTCGGCTCGTCACGGTTCGCGCCGTGCGGCTCAGTTCGTCGGCGGCGCCAAGGCCCACGGCCCTGTCGTCCGTAGCCACGCGTTCGATCTTCCCAAGAAGATCCGCGCGATGGCTCTGCGCCACGCTCTGTCGTCGAAGGCCAAGGCCGGCTCGCTCATCGTGCTGGACAGCGCCGTTCTGACCGATCCGAAGACGGCCGCCCTGCGCGCCACCTTCGACAAGATCGGCCTGAAGAACGCTCTGGTCATCGCGGGTCCGGAAGTGGACGGCAACTTCAAGCTCGCCGCCCGCAACATTCCGAACATCGACGTGCTGCCGAACGCCGGCCTGAACGTCTATGACGTGCTGCGTCGCCACACCCTGGTCCTCACGAAGGACGCGGTGGAAGCGATCTCGGCCCGTTTCGCTGAGAAGGAAGCCGCCTGATGGCCGCAACCGCCYKCCACTACGACACGATCCTGTCGCCGGTGATCACCGAGAAGGCCACCCTGCTCAGCGAGCAGAACAAGGTTGTCTTCCGGGTGTCCGCCGATGCGTCCAAGGACGAAATCGCCGCCGCAGTCGAAGAGCTGTTCAAGGTCAAGGTCACCAAGGTCAACACCCTGGTCACCAAGGGCAAGACCAAGCGCTTCCGTGGCATCATCGGACGCCGTTCCGATGTCAAAAAAGCCATCGTGACCCTGGCCGAAGGCCAGTCGATCGACATCACGACGGGGCTCTAATCAGATGGCCTTGAAGCATTATAACCCGACCAGCCCCGGCCAGCGCGGCCTGGTGCTGATCGACCGCAGCGAGCTCCACAAGGGCCGCCCGGAAAAGAAGCTGGTCGAAGGTCTGACCAAGTCGGGCGGTCGTGGCGGCAATGGCCGCATCGCGGTCCGCTTCCGCGGCGGCGGCGCCAAGCGCCTCTACCGTCTGGTCGACTTCAAGCGTCGTAAGCAAGGCACGGCCACGGTCGTTCGCCTCGAGTACGATCCGAACCGCACCGCCTTCATCGCCCTGATCAAGTATCAGGAAGATGGTGAGCTGGCCTACATCCTGGCCCCGCAACGCCTCAAGGCCGGCGACGAAGTCGTCACCGCCGAGAAGGTCGACGTGAAGCCGGGCAACTCCTCGCCGCTGCGGACCATGCCGATCGGCACGATCATCCACAACGTCGAGCTGAAGCCCGCCAAGGGTGGTCAGATCGCCCGTTCGGCTGGGGCCTACGCCCAGCTGGTCGGTCGTGACGCCGGTTACGCTCAGATCCGTCTGAACTCGGGCGAGCTGCGCATGGTGCTCGACACCTGCCTGGCCACCGTCGGCGCCGTGTCGAACCCGGACCACTCGAACCAGAACCTCGGCAAGGCCGGTCGTTCGCGTCACATGGGCCGTCGTCCTCACGTTCGCGGCGTCGCCATGAACCCGGTCGACCACCCCCACGGCGGCGGCGAAGGCCGCACCTCGGGCGGTCGTAACCCGGTGACCCCGGCCGGCAAGCCGACCAAGGGCGCCAAGACCCGCGTCAACAAGGCCACGGATAAGTTCATCATCCGTTCGCGCCACAAAGCGAAAAAGGGCCGCTAAGCCATGACCCGCTCCGTCTGGAAAGGCCCGTTTGTCGACGGGTACCTCCTGAAGAAGGCCGACGCCGCACAGTCGTCGGGCCGCAAGGACGTCATCAAGACCTGGTCGCGCCGCTCGACCATCATGCCGCAGTTCGTCGGCCTGGTGTTCGGCGTCCACAACGGTCAAAAGCACGTTCCCGTCTCCGTGTCGGAAGACATGGTCGGTATGAAGTTCGGTGAGTTCGCTCCCACCCGCAACTTCCCCGGCCACGCCGCCGACAAGAAGGCGAAGAGGAAGTAGGCCATGAGCCAAGCTAAACAACCTCGCCGCCTGCCGGCCAACGAAGCGATGTGCAAGGTCCGTACCTTGCGCACCAGCGCTCGTAAGCTGAACCTGGTCGCTCAGTCCATTCGTGGTCTGAACGTCCAGCGCGCTCTGAACGAGCTCGAATTCAGCCACAAGCGCATCGCTCAGGACGTCCGCAAGGCGCTGTACTCGGCGATCTCCAACGCCGAGAACAACCACAACCTCGACATCGACTCTCTGGTCGTCGCCGAGGCCTATGTGGGCAAGAACCTGGTTATGAAGCGCTTCTCGCCCCGCGCCCGCGGCCGTGCGACGCGCGTTGAAAAGCCGTTCTCCGAGATCACCATCGTGGTCCGCGAACTGGGTGAGGCCGCCTGATGGGTCAGAAAGTCAATCCGGTCGGGCTGCGGCTCGGCGTAAACCGTACCTGGGACAGCCGTTGGTTCGCCGACGGCGAACAGTACGGCAAGCTCCTGCACCAAGACCTCGCGGTCCGTGCGATGCTCAAGAAGCGCCTGTATCAAGCCGGCGTCTCGCGCATCATCATCGAGCGTCCGCACAAGAAGTGCCGCGTCACGATCTATGCCGCCCGTCCGGGCGTCATCATCGGCAAGAAGGGCGCTGACATCGACAAGCTCCGCAAGGACCTGTCGGTGATGACGGAAGGCGAGGTTCACCTGAACATCGTCGAAATCCGTAAGCCCGAAACCGATGCGCAGCTGGTGGCCGAGTCCATCGCCCAGCAGCTCGAGCGTCGTATTGCTTTCCGTCGCGCCATGAAGCGGTCGATCCAATCGGCCGTCCGTCTCGGCGCCAAGGGCATTCGCATCAACGTGTCGGGCCGCCTCGGCGGCGCGGAAATCGCTCGGATGGAATGGTATCGCGAAGGTCGCGTGCCGCTTCACACCCTGCGCGCCGACATCGACTACGGTTTCGCGGAAGCCAAGACCACCTACGGCATCATCGGCGTGAAGACCTGGATCTTCAAAGGCGAAGTGCTGGAGCATGACCCGATGGCGCTCGACAAGCGTCTCGCCACTGAGTCCGGCCCCGCCGGCGAAGGTGGTGGGCGCGAGCGCGGCGATCGTCCCGACCGGGGTGATCGCGGCCGTCGCGATCGGGGCTAAGGATAGAGCGCTATGCTGTCACCGAAAAAAACCAAGTATCGCAAGCAGTTCAAGGGCCGTATCCACGGCACCTCGAAGGGCGGCACCCTGCYGAACTTCGGCTCCTACGGTCTGAAGGCCGTTGAGCCGGAACGCATCACCGCGCGCCAGATCGAAGCGGCTCGTCGGGCGATCACTCGCCAGATGAAGCGCCAAGGTCGCGTGTGGATCCGCATCTTCCCCGACGTGCCGGTCACCGGCAAGCCGGCCGAAGTCCGGATGGGTAAGGGCAAGGGCGCCGTGGACCACTGGGCCGCTCGCGTGGCTCCGGGCCGCATCATGTTCGAAATCGACGGCGTGCCGGACGATATCGCTCGCGAAGCCCTGCGCCTCGGCGCGGCCAAGCTGCCGATCCGTACCCGTGTCGTCACCCGCATCGACGCTGGTGCGGCTCTGGAGGCCGAAGCGGCATGACCAAGATCCAAGACATCCGGGGCATGACCCCTGACCAACTCGCCGAGCAACTGCTCAACCTGAAGAAGGAGCAGTTCAACCTGCGCTTCCAGGCCGCGACCGGTCAGGTGGAAAAGACCCACCGCGTTGGCGAGATCCGCAAGGACATCGCCCGCATCAAGACCGTGCTGCGCGCCAAGGCCGCGGCTTAAGGAGAACGATATGCCCAAGCGTATCCTCGAAGGGGTTGTCGTCTCCGATAAGGGCGACAAGACCGTAGTGGTTAAGGTTGAACGGACCATCGTTCACCCGCTGCTGAAGAAGATCGTGCGTCGGTCCAAGAAGTACCACGCGCACGATGAGAGCAATGCGTACAAGGCGGGCGAAGTTGCCCGCATCGTTGAGTGCGCTCCGAAGTCCAAGCTGAAGACCTGGGAAGTCCTTCCCAAGGCTTCTGCTTAATCTGGAAGGTTTGAACCATGATCCAGATGCAAACTAACCTGGAAGTCGCCGACAACTCCGGCGCTCGCCGGGTCATGTGCATCAAGGTGCTGGGTGGCGCAGGTCGTCGCTACGCCAGCGTCGGTGACGTGATCGTCGTGTCCGTGAAGGAAGCCATTCCGCGCGGCCGCGTGAAGAAGGGTGACGTGCTTCGCGCCGTCGTCGTTCGCGTGAACCAAGGCATGAAGCGTAAGGACGGGTCGCTGATCCGTTTTGACAAGAACGCCGCGGTCATCGTCAACAAGCAGAGCGAGCCGGTCGGCACGCGGATCTTCGGCCCGGTTCCTCGCGAACTGCGCGCCAAGAACCACATGAAGATCATCTCCCTCGCCCCCGAGGTGCTGTAATGGCTGCCAAGATTAAAAAGGGCGACCGCGTTGTCGTCCTGGCCGGCAAGGACAAGGGCAAGCAAGGCGCTGTGACCCAGGTCCTCGTCAAGGCGAACCGTGTCCTGGTGCAAGGCGTGAACCTGGTTCAACGCCACACCAAGGCCACCCAAGCTGATCCGCAAGGCGGCATCAAGAGCAAGGAAGCCGCGCTGCACGTCTCGAACGTCGCCATCGTGGATTCCAAGGGCAAGCCCACCCGCGTCGGCTTCAAGATCGAAGGCGACAAGAAGGTGCGTTTCGCCAAGACCACGGGCGAGGTGATCAATGGTTGATCAAGCTTACGAGCCGCGGCTGAAGTCCGAATATCGCGCGCGCATCCGCGCCGCGATGAAGGAACAGTTCGCGTACACCAACGAAATGCAGATCCCCAAGCTGGACAAGATCGTCCTGAACATGGGCATCGGCGAAGCTGTGGCCGACTCCAAGAAGGCCCAGACCGCGCTGAAGGATCTGATGGCCATCGCCGGCCAGAAGCCGGTCGCCACGAAGGCCCGCAAGTCGATCGCCGGCTTCAAGCTGCGCGAAGGCATGGTGGTCGGCGCGAAGGTGACCCTCCGCAAAGATAAGATGTACGAGTTCCTCGACCGCCTGGTCACGATCGCGCTGCCGCGCGTGAAGGACTTCCGCGGCCTGAACGGCAAGAGCTTCGACGGTCGTGGCAACTACGCCATGGGCCTGAAGGAGCACCTGGTGTTCCCGGAAATCAACTATGACCAGATCGAACAGATCTGGGGCATGGACATCATCGTCTGCACCACTGCGAAGACCGATCAGGAAGCCAAGGCTCTCCTGAAGGAATTCCAGTTCCCGTTCACGAATTAAGAGCGGGCAGGGAAAAGCACCATGGCAAAGAAAAGCGCCGTTAACCGCAATCTCGCGGTCAAGGCCCTCGTTAAGCAGTATGCCAGCAAGCGCGTCGCGCTGAAGGCCATCGCCAATGACGAAAGCCTGCCGCTCGAAGAACGCTTCGAAGCCCGCCTGAAGCTCGCGAAGCTTCCGCGCAGTTCGTCCGCCGTTCGCATCCGTAACCGATGCGAAGTGACGGGCCGCCCGCGCGCCTATTATCGCAAGCTGAAGATGAGCCGGATTGCGCTCCGCGAGCTCGGCTCGTCGGGCCAGATCCCCGGTCTCGTCAAGTCGAGCTGGTGAGGACGATCAGATGTCGATGAACGATCCCCTGAGCGATATGATCGCTCGCATCAAGAACGCCGCCACGCGCAAGCGCGCCAAGGTTGCGACGCCGGCTTCCAAGCTGCGCGCCCGCGTCCTGGACGTGCTGGCCGACGAAGGCTACATCCGCGGCTACTCGCTCGTGGAAAAGCCCGGTGCGTTCCCCGAATTCGAGATCGAGCTCAAGTATTTTGACGGTGAGCCCGTGATCGCTGAAATCAGCCGCGTGTCCAAGCCTGGCCGCCGCGTCTATTCGTCGATCAAGGACCTGAAGCCGATCAAGAACGGCCTGGGCATCTCGATCCTTTCGACGCCGAAGGGCGTCATGTCGGACTCCGCCGCCCGCGACGCTAATGTCGGTGGCGAAGTCCTCTGCCGCGTCTACTAGGCGCGGGAGGGAAAGAGCATGTCACGTATCGGTAAAAAAGCCGTCGCGATCCCCTCGAACGTGCAAGTCACGATCGACGGGCAGACGGTCACGGTGAAGGGCCCCAAGGGGCAACTCGCCTGGACCATCGCCGAAGAGATCGCCGTTTCGCAGGAAGGTTCCGACCTCCTGCTGACGGCGCGCGATGAGAGCAAGCGCGCCAAGTCGATGTGGGGTCTGTCCCGCACGCTGGTCGCCAACATGGTGCAAGGCGTCACCGCCGGCTTCGAGGAAACCCTCGAACTGGTGGGCGTTGGTTACCGCGCCGCGATGAAGGGCGATGCGCTCTCCATCCAGCTCGGTTTCTCCCACGATGTGAACGTCGAGCCTCCGGCCGGCGTCACCTTCGCGGTGCCCAAGCAGACCGAAATCAAGATCGCCGGTGCTGATAAGCAGGCGGTCGGCGAGATTGCCGCGAAGATTCGCCGCATTCGTCCGCCGGAGCCCTACAAGGGCAAGGGCGTGCGGTATGCTGGCGAGAAGGTTCGCCGCAAGGAAGGCAAGAAGAAGTAAGCCATGGCGCTCTCACCTCGCGAATCCGCCGTGCGTCGTGCCCAACGCACCCGCACCCGCCTCAAGGCCCTGTCCAATGGTCGCCCGCGTTTGTCGGTCTTCCGTTCGTCCAAGAACATCTACGCCCAGGTCATCGATGATGAACGCGGCGTGACCCTGGCTCAGGCCTCCACCCTCGAGGGTGAAGGCAAGACCAAGGGCGCGGACAAGGACGCGGCCGCTCTGGTCGGCAAGCTCGTCGCCGAGCGCGCTATCGAAAAAGGCGTCAAGGACGTCGTTTTCGATCGTGGCGGCTACATCTTCCACGGACGGGTGAAAGCCCTGGCCGACGCCGCGCGCGAAGCCGGCCTGAACTTCTAAGGGAAACATCATGGCTCGTGGTGATCAACAGCGCGGAGAAGGCGGCCAAAACCGCGGCCGTCGCGACCGCAACGCCCCCGAAGAGCGGGTCGACAGCGACATCGTCGAAAAGCTCGTCCACATCAACCGCGTCGCCGCCACCGTTAAGGGCGGCCGTCGCTTCAGCTTCGCTGCTCTGATGGTCGTCGGCGACCAAAAGGGCCGCGTCGGCTTCGGTCATGGCAAGGCGCGTGAAGTGCCGGAAGCCATCCGCAAGGCGACCGAAGAAGCCAAGAAGACCATGGTTCGCGTTCCCCTGCGGGAATCGCGCACCCTGCACCACGACGGCTACGGCCGTTGGGGCGCTGGCAAGGTCATGATGCGCGCTGCCCCTCCCGGCACGGGCGTCATCGCCGGTGGTCCGATGCGCGCGGTTCTCGAAACCCTGGGCGTCCAGGACGTCGTGGCCAAGTCGACGGGTTCCTCGAACCCGTACAACATGGTTCGCGCCACGTTCGAAGCCCTGAAGGTTCAATCGTCGCCTCGCCAGATCGCCGCCAAGCGCGGCAAGAAGGTTGGTGACATTCTCGGCCGCCGCGCCGACGGAGCTTCGGCTCCGGACGCCATCGAGGGCTAAGACATGGCTACCGCAAAAACCAAGACCGTGAAGGTTCGCCAGACCGGCAGCCCGATCCGTCGCAACGCCGTCCAGCGCGCCACGCTCGCTGGCCTGGGTCTCAACAAGCTGGGTCGCGAGTCCGAGCTGGAAGACACCCCCTCGGTGCGCGGCATGATCCGCAAGGTCCAGCACCTGCTGGAAATCGTCGAGTAGTTCTGCTACGAGACGTCGAAATCGCCACCCCGGTGAAAGCCGGGGTGGTTTTCGTTTAAGTTCGACACCGTTTTCAAAGCCGAGTCCGGCCATTGGCCGGGCGCAGATCTCCAAGGAGAGGCACACATGACCAAGCTTAATGAACTGGCTCCGGCTCCCGGCTCGACCAAGGGCCGCATGCGCATCGGCCGCGGCCCGGGTTCGGGCAAGGGCAAGACCGGTGGTCGCGGCGTTAAGGGCCAGAAGGCGCGCTCGGGCGTCGCCATCGCCGGCTTCGAAGGCGGCCAGATGCCGCTGCACATGCGTATGCCTAAGCGCGGCTTCAACAACCCCTTCCGCCTCGACTTCGCCGAAGTGAACCTGTGGCGCCTGGAACAGGCCGTGGAAGCCGGCAAGTTCAAGGCCGGCGCCGAACTGGGCGCCGCTGAACTGATCGCCGCGGGCGTGATCCGTCGCGAACTGGACGGCGTGAAGCTGCTGGGCAAGGGCGAAATCAAGTCGGCCCTGAAGCTGACCGTCTATTCGGCGACCGAAGCGGCCATCAAGGCCGTTGAAGCCGCCGGCGGTTCGGTGACCGTGACCAAGAAGGCCAAGGTTCAAGCCGAAGCCTAAGACCATAATGTCATCCCGTAGACGGCCTTGGCCGTCGCCGGGATCGCGGTGAGGGCAGGGGAGACCCGCCCAACCCGCAGTTTCTCAGTCGGGATGACAGAATAACGAGGCTCGCCGTGACATCGCGGCGAGCCTCACCTATGTACGGCTCCGTACTCGGGCTTTGTCCGGCCCCCGGCGATTCATCGCCGATCGGACCTGGCCCGGAATAATGCTTGGAGCGCGAACCTGACCGCGGATGCGGCGCGCGCTCTCGACGTGGGGATTTGAATGGCCTCGGCCGCCGAACAACTCGCAGCCAACATGAACTTCGGGTCCTTCCAGAAGGCCACCGAACTTCATAAGCGTATCTGGTTCACGCTCATCGCCCTGATCGTCTATCGGCTCGGCACCTATGTGCCGATCCCGGGGATCAATCCGGAAGCCTTCGCCGCCGCGTTCTCGCAGCAGTCGAAGGGCATCCTGGGCATGTTCAACATGTTCTCGGGCGGCGCCGTGCAGCGCATGGCCGTCTTCTCGCTGAACGTGATGCCCTACATCAGCGCCTCGATCATCGTGCAGCTGATGGGCTCGGTGTATCCGCCGTGGGAAAAGCTGAAGAAGGAAGGCGGCGAAGCCGGCCGCAAGACCCTCAACCAGTACACCCGCTACCTGGCCGTGGTGCTGGCCCTGGTGCAGTCGTTCTCGATCGCCGTGGGCCTGCAGAGTCAGGCGGGCATGGTCGTCGGCGGCATCGCCCCCGTGTTCTTCATCATCTCCACCGTCGTGTCGCTGACCGGCGGAACCCTGTTCCTGATGTGGCTGGGCGAGCAGATCACCAGCCGGGGCGTCGGCAACGGCGTGTCCCTGATCATCTTCGCCGGCATCGTGGCGGCCCTGCCGCTGGGCGTGGTGCAGATGTTCACCCAGGTGCAGACCGGGGCGATGTCGGGCTTCGCCCTGTTCGCCGTGGCCGTGCTGGCCGTGGCCGTGATCTTCTTCATCGTCTTCGTCGAGCGCTCGCAGCGCCGGCTGCTGGTCCACTATCCCAAGCGCCAGCAGGGCAACCGGATGATCGGCGGCGACACCTCGTTCATCCCGCTGAAGCTGAACACCGCCGGCGTCATCCCGCCGATCTTCGCCTCCAGCCTGCTGCTGCTGCCGACGACCGCCATGGGCTTCCTGGCCACGGCCACCCTGCCCAACTGGCTGCAATGGCTGCCGACCGCGGTCGGCGCGCTGCAGCACGGCCAGCCGCTGTTCATGGTGCTCTATGCGGCCCTGATCATCTTCTTCTCGTTCTTCTACACCTCGGTCGTGTTCAATCCCGACGAGACGGCGGAGAACCTGCGCAAGTACGGCGGCTTCATGCCGGGCATCCGTCCGGGCAAGCGGACGGCAGAATATCTGGACTATGTCCTGACCCGCCTGACCGTGATCGGCGCCGCCTACATCACGGCCGTCTGCGTCCTGCCCGAGTTGATGATGAACAGCATGGGTCCGACCAAGTTCACCCTGGGCGGCACCTCGATCCTGATCGTCGTGACCGTGACCATGGACACGGTCGCCCAGATCCAGTCCCACCTGCTGGCGCACCAGTACGAAGGCCTGATCAAGAAGTCGAAGCTGCGCGGCGGCAAGGGGCGCTAGCCCTTTCTGGACGCGACGTAAGGCACGAACGCGGAAGCCGGTTTGTCACAAACCGGCTTCCGTTTTTAGCGAACCCACTCTAGGTCTGAGCGGACACGGGCGGCAGACCCGTGGAAACGCAGGAAGCGCATTGATGAACTTGATCCTGTTCGGGCCGCCGGCGGCGGGCAAGGGCACCCAGGCCAAGCGCCTGGTCGAGCAGCGGGGCATGGTCCAGCTGTCGACCGGCGACATGCTGCGCGCCGCCATCGCCTCGGGCTCTGAGCTCGGCCAGAAGGTCAAGGGCGTGCTGGACCGCGGCGACCTGGTCACCGACGAGATCGTCATCGCTCTGATCGAGGATCGGCTGCCCGAGGCGGAAGCCGCCGGCGGGGCCATCTTCGACGGTTTCCCCCGCACGGTCCCCCAGGCCGAGGCCCTGGACGCCATGCTGGCCAAGCGGGGTCAGAAGATCGACTCCGTTCTCCGACTCAAGGTAGACGAGCCGGCTCTGATCGAGCGGATCTCCAAACGATTCGCCGAGCAAAATCGACCCGACGACAATCCGGAAGTGTTCGTGACGCGCCTGGCGGCCTACAACGCCCAGACCGCGCCGCTCCTCCCGTACTACCGGGAGCAGGGCAAGCTCACGGAACTTGACGGCATGGCCTCGGTGGAAACCGTGGCCGGCTCCATCGACGCCGCGCTTTCGGTCGTGGCTTAAGACTTCGTTGGAATCCTCTCGATTGAGCGGATTCCGCCATTGACGGATGCGCAACTATCCCTATAACGGGGCGCTTCCGCGAAAGGGCGCGATCTGTGCGCGCCGGACTGGGTCGAAAGACCGGGCCGGGCGCGCCGTTCGCGTCTTTAGTGCGTGACTAGGAGAACATTAGACGTGGCC
>NZ_JBFTZS010000016.1:0-22915 GCF_056406675.1 Caulobacter sp. P1_B12_2
CCCGACGACATGCCCGGCACCCTGGGCAGCGTGGACGAGGTGAAGAACCGCAAGGCCGGCGATCCAGTCCTGGGGTTCATCAACCGCTACCGCCACAAGGACGGCGGCTACCGGACCCTGGAATGGCGGGCCCAACGGTCCGGCGACCGCATCTACGGCGTGGCGCGGGACGTGACCGACCGGGTCGCGGCCGAACGCGAACTGATCGAGGCCAAGGCCGCCGCCGAAGCGGCCAGCCGCGCCAAGTCCGAGTTCCTGGCCAATATGAGCCACGAGATCCGTACGCCGCTCAACGGCGTGATCGGCATCATCGACGCCTTGTCGCGCACGCCCTTGAGCGCCGAGCAGGCCGAGATGATCGCCCTGGTCCGCGACTCCGGCGTCACGCTGGAGCGGCTGGTGTCGGACTTCCTGGACGTGTCCAAGATCGAGGCCGGCCAACTTCATCTGGAGACCCGGGCGTTCGATCTGGATCAGGCGCTTCGGCCCTGTATCGAGGTCATGCGCTATCGCGCCGAGGACAAGGGGCTGGCCTTCGAGGTCGTTCGCGACGCCGACGCGCGGGGCCGCTTCCTCGGCGACGCCACGCGCATCGGCCAGATCATCGGCAACCTGATCTCCAACGCCGTGAAATTCACGGAGGAGGGCGGGGTCACGCTTCGTGTCGGCCTGGTGGAGACGCGGGACGCGACCCGACTGACCGTGGCGATCGAGGACACCGGGATCGGCTTCGACGCCGAGCACGCCGCCCGCCTGTTCAACCGTTTCAGCCAGGCGGATGAAACGATCAGCCGTCGCTTCGGAGGAACGGGCCTGGGCCTGTCGATCTGCCGCTCGCTGGCGCAGATGATGGGCGGCGAGATCGCGGCCAGCTCACAGCCTGGAGTCGGCAGCCGCTTCGTCGTCTCCCTGCCCCTGCCGCGCGCGGAGACCCTGGCGGCCTATGATGAGCGCGCGCCGCAGGCCGAGCCCGTGCCCTGCCGCGTGGACGATCGTCCCTTGCGGGTCCTGCTGGCCGAGGACCATCCCACCAACCAGCGGGTGGTCCAGCTGATCCTGGCCAGCCAGGGGGCCAAGCTCGTCATCGTCGATGACGGCGCCCAGGCGGTCGCGGCCTTCGAGGCCGACGACTTCGACGTGGTGCTGATGGACATGCAGATGCCCCGCATGGACGGCTTGACCGCGATCCGCGCCATCCGCGCGCTGGAAGCCGGGCGCGGCGCGACCCCGATCCCCATCGTGATGCTCAGCGCCAACGCCATGACCGAGCACAAGGACGAGGCGATGGCCGCCGGCGCGAACGTCCACGTCGCCAAGCCCGTCACCGCCGCCACCCTGCTGGAGGGCATGCAGACGGCCTTGGCGTTGTCCGACCCGGCGCTCTAGCTTGGTGCGTGAAGGGCGCAGGCGACATCCGCGGCGTTCCGGAATATGTCAGCGCCTTCGGAGCTTGGAAGCGCGCAACGTGATCTATCTCTGCCGCCATGGCCAAACCGCGTTCAATCGCGAACACCGCCTGCAGGGGCAGATGGAGTCGGACCTGACCCCGCTGGGGCGCGCCCAGGCCGGGGCCATGGCCGATCTGCTGCATGACCTGGTCGCTCGGGACGCCACGCGGCCCTGGCGCATCGTCGCCAGCCCGCTGCGGCGGGCGCGGGACACCGCGGGGATCATCGGTGCGCGGCTGGGCTTGCCCGTCGAGTTCGACGACCGGCTGATGGAGCTGACCGTCGGCGACTGGGAAGGGCGTCTGCGCTCGGACCTGGAGCGCGAGCGTCCCGAACTTTTCCGCGACCGCACCTGGTTCTTCGCCGCGCCCGGCGGCGAGACCTACGACCAGGTGATGGCGCGGGTGTCCGACTGGCTTTCCGAGCAGGCCGCCGAGTCCGAGCGCGGGCTGATCGTGGTGAGCCACGGGATCGCCGGCCGCTTGCTGCGCGGCGCCTATGCGGGCCTGTCGCCCACGGAGACCCTTGAGCTGGACGTGCCGCAGGACGCGGTCTACCGACTGCACGCGGGTCAGCTGGATCGTTTCGACTGCGAGCCCGTCGAAGATCCCGAACGCGTCAAGGACACAGTATGAACGACCAACCCGAAGTCCTTGTCCGTGTTCAGAAAAACGCCGGCAGGCTGACGCTGAACCGGCCCCAGGCGCTGCACGCCCTGACGCAGAACATGTGCGAGATCATGATCGCCGCCCTGTTGGACTGGCAGGACGATCCCGAGATCTACATGGTGATCATCGACCATAGCGGCGAGCGGGGGTTCTGCGCCGGCGGCGACATCCGCATGCTGGCTCACAGCGGGGCGGGTGACGCCAGGGAAGCGCGGGCCTTCTTCCATACCGAGTACCAGCTGAACCACCTGCTGTTCACCWACGAGACGCCGGTCGTGGCGATCCTGGACGGGGTGGTGATGGGCGGCGGCGTCGGGATCTCGATGCCGGCCCACTACCGGATCGCCACAGAGCGCACGACCTTCGCCATGCCCGAGACCGGCATCGGCCTGTTCCCCGACGTCGGCGGCGGCTGGTATCTGCCGCGCCTGCCGGGCAAGGCGGGGCTGTGGCTGGCCCTGACCGGGGCGCGGATCAAGGGCGCGGACTGCCTGCGCCTGGGCATCGCCACCCACTTCGTCGAGTTCGGGGCCATCGAGGGCTTCAAGAAGGCCATCGTCGCCGACCCGCGCAAGATCGACGACACCCTGAAGAAGTATCGCGCCGACGCCGGCAAGGCGCCGCTGGTCAGTTTCGAGCAGGACCTCAACCGGCTGTTCGTCGGCGACAGCGTCGAGCAGATCTTCGAATATCTGGAGGCCGACAGCAGCGACTGGGGCAAGGCTCAGCTGGCGACGATGAAAACCAAGTCGCCCCAGACCCTGAAGGTCACCTTCCGTCAGCTGGAGGCGGGGGAGGTGATGACCGACTTCGCCGACAACATGGCCATGGAATACCGGATCGGCTCGCGAGTGGTGCGCCGCCACGATTTCATCGAGGGCGTCCGGGCGGTGATCATCGACAAGGACAATGCGCCCCGCTGGGATCCGGCCAAGCTTGAAGGCGTTACGGATGCGATGCTGGACGAGATTTTCGCGCCGCTTCCGGCCGATCAGGAATGGTCGCCGCTGACGTAGCGTGATTGCTGCGCTAGCTTGCAGGCAACAAGAAGACGTCGTCGGAAGGAATACCCATGCGTAAGCCGTTACTCAGCCTCGTCGCCGTGCTCGCCCTGGCGGGCTGCGCCACGACTCCCATGGGCCCGATGGCGCCGCCGCCACCGCCGCCGGCCGACGCGCCCGCCGCGATCCCGGCCAACATCGCCGCGGCCCTGTCCGATCCCAACCGCCCGGCCGCCGACATGGTGCGCGATGAAAATCGCCTGCCGGGCCAGACCCTGTCCTTCGCCGGCGTCAAGCCGGGCGCCAAGGTCGCCGACCTGATCCCCGGCGGCGGCTATTTCACCCGTATCCTGTCCACGGCCGTCGGGCCGCGCGGCCACGTCTACGCCTATGTGCCCGACGAGCTGACCAAGCTGGCCAAGCGCGAGCCGGCCGTGAAGGCCATCGCCGCCGACCCGGCCTATCGGAACGTGTCGGTGGTGCTCAACACCCTGCCCAACTTCGCCACGCCGGAGAAGCTGGACCTGGTGTTCACCGCCCAGAACTACCACGACATGCACGACAAGTTCATGGGTCCAGCCGACCTGTCGGTGGTCAACCGCCAGATCTTCAAGGCCCTGAAGGCGGGCGGCGTCTATCTGGTCGTCGACCATTCGGCCGAGCCGGGTTCGGGCCTTCGCGACACCGAAACCCTGCACCGCATCGACGCCGCGGCGGTCAAGCAGGAGGTGACCGCCGCCGGCTTCATCTTCGAGGGCGAAAGCCGGGTGCTGCGCGACCCGTCCGACACCCGCAAGCTCAGCGTCTTCGACCCGTCGATCCGCGGCAAGACCGACCAGTTCATCTACAAGTTCCGCAAGCCGGCCGGGGCGCGGTAAGGCTTTGCGTCCTTCGAGGCCCGCTGCGCGGGCGCCTCGGGAAGAGGTAAGCTGTTGCTGAATTCCTCATCCTGAGGCGCCAGCGAAGCGAAGCCTCGAAGGACGCAGTGAGTTTGACACAACGATAAGAGCCGCGCCCATGAGGCGCGGTTCGCATTTGCAGGGAGTAGACAGCATGACCCGCATCGCCTTCATCGGCCTGGGCAACATGGGCGGCGGCATGGCCGCCAATCAGGCCAAGGCCCAGCACCAGGTCCGCGCCTTCGACCTGTCGGCGGCGGCGCTGGAGAAGGCCGTGACGGCGGGCTGTCACACGGCGGGCTCGGTGGCCGAGGCGGTCGCGGACGCGGAGGTGGTGATCACCATGCTGCCGGCGGGGCCCCACGTGCGCTCGGTCTATGGCGATCAGGTGCTGGCCCATGCGCCGAAGTCGGCCCTGCTGATCGATTGCTCGACCATCGACGTCGAGAGCGCCCGCGCGGTGGCCGAGCAGGCGCGGGCGGCGGGTTTCCGCTTCGCTGACGCGCCTGTCTCCGGCGGCATCATGGCCGCCGAGGCTGGTACGCTGGCCTTCATGGTCGGTTGCGATGCGGCGGACTTCACGCAGGTCGAGACCGCGCTGGCGCCGATGTCGCGGGTGACGATCCACGCAGGCGACCACGGGGCGGGGCAGGCGGCCAAGATCTGCAACAACATGCTGCTGGGCATCTCGATGCTGGGGACCTGCGAGGCCTTCGCCCTGGCCGAGAAGCTGGGCCTGGCCGCCGATCGATTCTTCGAGGTCGCCAGCAAGTCGTCGGGCCAGTGCTGGTCGGTCTCGACCTACTGCCCGGTCCCCGGCGTCGGCCCCTCGACCCCCGCCGATCGCAACTACGAGGGCGGATTCGCCACGGCGATGATGCTGAAGGACCTGAAGCTGGCCCAGGAGGCCGCGGCGAAGGCCGGCGCCTCCACGCCGATGGGCGCCCAGGCCGAGGCGCTGTACGCCCTGTTCGACGGCAACGGCTTCGGCGGCAAGGACTTTTCGGCGGTTCTGCAGCTGTTGCGCGGACAGATGGCGAAGTTGAATTGACTCAGCTGTAACGAGAGTGGTCTTTGGAGCTGTTCACTGACGCAGTCGGTGCGTCCAATCGCGTAATTCAATGGGCTAGGTAAACGCACCTATGTGGACACCAAGCCGGCGCGGTGCGAAAAGCCGAGCCTTGAGTAGGGACCGATAGGACTCGTCGAAGTCCGTCGGATGATGACCATGGACTACAAAGCCGCGTTCCGCAGCGCCGTCGACCAGATCCGTGACGAAGGCCGCTATCGGGTGTTCGCCGATGTGAAGCGCCATCGCGGCGCGTTCCCGCGCGCCACCTGGACCCGTCCGGACGGCGGCGAGAGCGAGATCGTGGTCTGGTGCTCGAACGACTATCTCGGCCAAGGCCAGAATCCCGTGGTGCTGGACGCCATGCACGCGGCGATCGACAACCACGGTTCGGGCTCGGGCGGCACGCGCAACATCTCGGGCACCAACCATCATCACGTCGAGCTGGAGGCCGAGCTGGCCGACCTGCACGGCAAGGAAGCGGCGCTGCTGTTCACCTCGGGCTACGTCTCCAACGAAGCCAGCCTGTCGGCGCTGCAGAAGATCCTGCCGGGCCTGATCATCTTCTCCGACGCCCAGAACCACGCCTCGATGATCGCCGGCATCCGCAACGGCGGCTGCGAGCGGCACATCTTCCGCCACAACGACCTGGCGCATCTTGAGGAACTGCTGATCGCCGCCCCGGCCGACGCGCCCAAGCTGGTGGCCTTCGAGAGCGTCTATTCGATGGACGGCGACATCGCCGACATGGCCGGCACCGTGGCCCTGGCCAAGAAATATGGCGCCATGACCTATCTGGACGAAGTCCACGCGGTCGGCATGTACGGTCCGCGCGGCGGCGGCGTCGCCGAGCGCGACGGCCTGATGGATCAGATCGACATCATCGAAGGCACCCTGGGCAAGGCGTTCGGGGTCATGGGCGGCTACATCACCGGCGACGCCGTGGTGGTCGACGCCATCCGCCTGGTCGCCTCGGGCTTCATCTTCACCACCTCGCTGCCGCCGGCCCTGACCGCCGGGGCTCTGGCCAGCGTGAAGTACCTCAAGCAGCACCCGGAGGTCCGCGAGGCCCACCAGGAGCGCGCCAAGACCCTGAAGGCGATGTTCAAGGCCGCGGGCCTGCCGGTGATGGAGAACGACAGCCACATCGTGCCCGTGCTCGTCGGCGACCCCCACCACACCAAGCTGATCAGCGACATGCTGCTGGCCGATCACGGCGTCTATGTGCAGCCGATCAACTATCCGACCGTGCCGCGCGGCACCGAGCGCCTGCGCTTCACGCCCACGCCGTTCCACACGGACGACATGATGCGCAAGCTGGTCGGGGCGATGGAAACGCTGTGGGCTCACTGCAACGTGGCCCGCATGGGCGGCCACGCCGCGTAAGATCTCAAAACCCAAGAGGACGTCCGCTTCCTCGAAACAGACCTACCGCCCCCGCATCTTCCCCTTGCCCAGGCCGATCGACTTGGCGAAGTCGGACCGTCGCTCGGCATAGGCCGGCGCCACCATGGGGTAGTCCCCCGGCAGCGACCACTTGCGGCGGTATTCCTCGGGACTCATGTCGTAGTGGGTGCGCAGGTAGCGCTTGAGCATCTTCAGACGCTTGCCGTCTTCCAGGCAGACGATGTAGTCGCGCTGCACAGACCGCGACACCGGCACCGCGGGCTTGCCGCGCTCGGTAGGCTGTTCGACCGGAGCCGTCCCGAGCGCCGAGAGCGCGCCGTGAACCGAACGGATCAGGTCGGGGACCGCCGCGCGCGCCACGGTGTTCTGGGCCACGTAGGCGGCTACGATACCGGCGCTGAGGCCCAGGATGTCGACATCGTCGTCATGGGTGTTCGCCTCGCCGTACGCCGTCGCCATACTCGTTCCGCCTTGTCTGCCGTCCTGCTTGGGTTGTCAAAACACCCAGCGCGCCAGTCACCCTGGCGCCGCTTCCTTCGCAACGCTTCGGCTTGGGACGAGGTTCCCGGATTGATCGTGGCGCGAAGGGGGGTAAAGAGAGCGCGAACGACTCCACCCCGTCGATATTCTTCCAGTCTCCCAGCCCCAGGAGAGCGTCCATGACCGCACCGGCCAACAACATCACCGCCGACCCGGACACCACGAAGGGGGGCGCCTTCTTCGGAGCTGACCTGGCCGCGGCCGACCGCGACATCTTCGATCGCATCGGTCTGGAGCTGAACCGCCAGCAGAACCAGATCGAGCTGATCGCGTCCGAGAACATCGTCTCGCGCGCCGTGCTGGAGGCCCAGGGTTCGATCCTGACCAACAAGTACGCCGAGGGCTATCCGGGCAAGCGCTACTACGGCGGCTGCGAATATGTCGACGAAATCGAGACAATCGCCATCGAGCGCGCCAAGGCGCTGTTCGGCGCCGGCTTCGCCAATGTCCAGCCGCACTCGGGCTCGCAGGCCAACCAGTCGGTGTTCATGGCGCTGCTGCAGCCAGGCGACACCTTCCTGGGCATGGACCTGGCCGCCGGCGGTCACCTGACCCATGGCTCGCCCGCCAACCAGTCGGGCAAGTGGTTCAAGCCGGTGTCCTACACCGTGCGCCAGCAGGACCAGCTGATCGACTACGACGCCGTCGAAGAGGTCGCCAAGGCCGCCAAGCCCAAGCTGATCATCGCCGGGGGCAGCGCCTACAGCCGCCAGATCGACTTCGCCCGCTTCCGCCAGATCGCCGACGCCGTCGGGGCCTATCTGATGGTCGACATGGCCCACTTCGCGGGCCTGGTGGCCGGCGGCGTGTTCCCCAGCCCGATCCCGCACGCCCATGTGGTCACCACCACCACCCACAAGACCCTGCGCGGTCCGCGCGGCGGCATGGTGCTGACCAATGACGAAGCCATCATCAAGAAGGTCAATTCGGCGGTGTTCCCCGGCCTGCAGGGCGGCCCGCTGGAGCACGTGATCGCCGCCAAGGCCGTGGCCTTCGGCGAAGCGCTGCAGCCGGCCTTCAAGGCCTACGCCCAACAGGTGATCGACAACGCCCGGGCCCTGTCCGAGGCGCTGCAGACCCAGGGCGTCAACATCGTCTCGGGCGGCACCGACAGCCACCTGATGCTGGTCGACCTGCGGCCCAAGGGCGTGACCGGCCGTGACGCCGAGCACAGCCTCGAGCGCGCCCACATGACCTGCAACAAGAACGGCGTGCCGTTCGACACCGCGCCGTTCACCGTCACCTCGGGCATCCGCCTGGGCACGCCGGCCGGCACCACCCGCGGCTTCGGCACGGCCGAGTTCACCCGCGTGGGCCAACTGATCGGCGAGGTCGTCAACGGTCTTGCCGCCAACGGTCCGGACGGCAACGCCGAGGTCGAGGCCAAGGTGCGCGAGGAAGTCCTGGCCTTGACGGCTCGGTTCCCGATCTACAACTAATAGGCCAATCGCGGTCGGGAGGGCCTAGATCATGCGCTGCCCGTTCTGCGGCCACATGGAAAGCCAGGTGAAGGACAGCCGTCCGTCGGAAGACGGGGCGGCCATCCGGCGTCGGCGGCTATGCCCGGAGTGCGGCGGCCGCTTCACCACCTTCGAGCGGGTGCAACTGCGCGAACTGACCATCGTCAAGCGCTCGGGCCGGCGCTCGCCGTTCGACCGCGAGAAGCTGGTCCGCTCGATCTCGATCGCCACGCGCAAGCGTCCGGTCGATCCCGAGCGGGTCGAGCGGATGGTCAACGGCATCGTTCGTCAGCTGGAAAGCCAGGGCGAGACCGAACTGCCGTCGTCGGCGGTGGGCGAAATGGTCATGAAGGCGTTGAAGTCGCTCGATGACGTCGCCTATGTCCGATACGCCTCGGTCTATCGCGACTTCCGCGAAACCAGCGATTTCGCGAAGTTTCTCGGGCAGGAAGGCCTGAGCGACGTCGCCGAGGACGAGGTATAGGCGCATTCTGCGATTCGGCCCGGAGACGGTAACGTCGCGGGGGCTACGATTCGATTTGGCGACGGCGCCGTTTGGTGCGAAGTGACCGGTCCCGTCGAGGAGAATTCTAAGGACTATGGTGGAAGACAAGATTCGCCTGCTGATCGTGGAAGCCCGACGCTATTCGGGGCTTTCCGACGCGTTGCTGCAGGGTGCGGCGCAGGCGATCGACGCCCAGGGCGCCGAATACGACGTGATCACCGTGTCCGAGGCGATGCAGATCCCCACCGCGGTGGCCCTGGCCGAGGAGGCTGGCAATCGGCCGGTCGGCGTGCGCTATGACGGGTTCGTGGCGCTGGGCGTCATCATCCGGGGCGAGACCTACCATTCCGAGATCATGGCCAACGAAACCGCGCGCGGGCTCAATGACCTGTCGTTCGGCCGGCGCCTGGCCATCGGCTACGGCGTCGTGACCGTCGAGGAAGAAGACCAGGCCTGGAGCCGCGCTCGGGCGTCCGAGGGCGACCGGGGCGGCAAGGCCGCGCAGGAATGTCTGGAGATCGTGGCCTTGAAGCGTCAACTGCTGGGACAAGCGCGATGAGCCGGGGCGATCGCATCCAGCCGCGCTCGGTGGCCCGCCTCGCCGCCGTCCAGGCCCTGTACCAGATGGAAGTCTCCGGCGTCGGCGTCGACGCGGTGGTCCGCGAATTCTCCGAGCACCGCTTCGACCGCGATGTCGACGGTCCCGACGGCGACCGTCTGGCCCAGGCCGACGAGACCTTCTTCGCTGAACTGGCCAAGGGCGTCGTCGCCCACCAGGCCGGCATCGACCAAGCCATCGTCAAGCGCCTGGCCTCGGGCTGGAAGCTGGAGCGCCTGGACGCCACGGCGCGCGCGGTCCTGCGGTCAGGAGCCTATGAGCTCATGCACAGGCCCGACGTGCCCAAAGAGGTCGTGATCGACGAATATGTCGAGATCGCCAAATCCTTCTTCGAGGGACCGGAATCCGGTTTCATCAACGGCGCCCTGGACGCCATCGCGCGTGACGCCCGAGGTTGACGACGACTGGTTCGAAGAACCGACGGCGGAAGCGCCGGCGGTCGATGACGCATGGTTCGACGAGGCCGCGACGCCCGCCGCCGCCGCGCCTGTCGACGAATTCGGACTGATCGAGCGCCTGCTGCGGCCGCTGACCCGCGGCGACGAAGCGGCGCTGAACCTGCTGGACGACGCGGCCGTGCTGCCCTCGCGCCCCGGCTACGACCTGGTGATCACCAAGGACGYCATGGTGGCCGGCGTGCACTTCCTGGCCGGTGAAGACCTGGACGTGGTGGCCAAGCGGCTGCTGCGCACCAATCTCTCCGACCTCGCGGCCAAGGGCGCGGCGCCTTACGGCTACTTCCTGGCGGTGGGCTGGCCCTCGGGCACCACCCTGACCGACCGCGAAACCTTCGCCCGCGGCCTGGGCGAGGACGGCGAGCTTTACGAYGTCAGCCTGCTGGGCGGCGATACGGTCACCACCTCGGGTCCGATGGTGGTCTCGGCCACGTTCCTGGGCTGGGTGCCCAGCGGCGACGCGGTCCTGCGCAAGGGCGCCCGGGTCGGCGACCGGCTGATGGTCTCCGGCACGATCGGCGATGGCTGGCTGGGCCTGCTGGCTCACTGGGGCGAGGTCGAGGATCCGGACGGCGGCTTGGTTCGCCGCTATCGCCTGCCGCCGCCGCGCCTGGCCATCCGCGACGCCCTGCGCGCCTATGCCCGCGCCGCCGCCGACGTTTCCGACGGCCTGCTGGCCGACGCCGCCCACGTCGCCAAGGCCAGCGGCCTGCGCGTCAAGGTCGACCTTGACCGCTTGCCGCTGTCGCCCGGCGCCCGCAACTGGCTGGGCTCGCAGCCCGAAGCCGGCGAGGCGCGGATGTCGCTGGCCTCTGGCGGCGACGACTACGAGATCGTCTGCGCCGTCGACCCCACCGACGTGGCCGCCTTTCAGGCCGCCGCCATGGCCGCCGGCGTTCCCGTGCGCGACATCGGCGAGTTCGTGGAAGGCGAGGGGATCTGCGCCCTGTTCAAGGGCAAGGACATCACGCCCGAGCGGTTGGGCTGGCTGCACGGGTAGGCTTCGGCCGTCGGACGCCCCCTCCGTCACGATGCGTATCCGCATCGCGCCACCGCCCCCGTTTCACGGGTGAGGAGGAACCAGGCCGAYCTTCTCCTCACCCGCATCGCGGGGGAGGTGGCGCGATGCGGATACGCATCGTGACGGAGGGGGCGTCTCGCTGGCCCTATTCTCCCAGCTTGTATGGCCCGCTCTTTTCCAGCGCCGTCTTCCAGGCCGGCCGCGCGTGCATCCGCCCCAGCCAGGCCTCCAGGTTCGGATAGTCGGCCAGCTTGCCGTGCGCCTTGGCGACCTCGGCCACGAAGCTCATCTGGATGTCGGCGCCGGTCAGGCTGTCGCCGACGAAGAACTGCCGGCCCTCCAGCGCGCCGTCCACATAGGCCAGGTGGTTGGCCATCTCGCTGTCGATGCGCGGGTGCAGCGGCGCGCCGCCCGCGCCCAGGCGGCCGACATACATCCGTAGCAGCATGGGCAGCATGGCCGAGCCCTCGGCGTAGTGCAGCCACTGCTGGTAGGCGTCGTAGTCGGCGCTTGCAGGGTCGGGGGCCAGCCGGCCGCCGGCGTGGCGGCGGATGACATAGTCGGTGATCGCCCCGCTCTCGATGATCGTCGCGGCGCCGTCGGTCAGCACCGGCGACTTGCCCAGCGGGTGGACGTGCAACAGGGCCGGCGGGGCCAGGCGCGTCTGGGCGTCGCGCTCGTAGAAGCGGACCTCGTAGGGCAGGCCCAGCTCCTCCAGCAGCCAGAGGATCCGCTGCGAGCGCGACTCGTTGAGGTGGTGGACGATCAGCATCTTGTTTCTCTCCCGGCCCTTGTGAACGCCCCGGGGACCTTTTGATCCCTCGGGCCTTTTGAGTTCGAGCCATTTATGTTGCACTGCGGCATTGCTCGCAGGTGCGAAAGGCTCCAGAGTAAAAGAAAACAACTGTTTGGCGCACGGGAGCAAGCCATGACCACAGCGGTCGTCCAGGAAACCAACGAGACCCTGATCCTGCCCGGTCTGACCGTGCTGCTGCGGGAGGCCGCCAGCGCGGCCCAGCTGTTCGTGGCCGAGGCCAAGCCGGCCGTGAAGGCGGGGATCACTGGCGCGGGCGGCAAGATCGACCGCAAGCTGGCCGACGACCACCAGCACCAGGTGCACGGCTACGGCTGGTACGCCGCCTATGCCGAGCTGATGAACCAGGTCGCCGGCTGGGCCGAGCGGCTGGAGGCCGAGGGCCGGTTCGGCGAGATCGAGGCCCTGCTGGCCCAGCTGCTGTTCTCGGAATACTGCGCCCAGCTGGTCGGCGGCGTGCCGATGAACCAGGGCGAGATCGTCCGCCCCGCCCACCTGGTCACCGACCGCGCGGTGCTGAACCGGCTCTATTCCAACGGCCTGATGAAGCTGATGGTCGAGGGCGGCACGCAAGCGGTGAAGACCCGCGTCGCCCAGCGCCTGGCCGAGGCCCGGGGCCGCCCCACGCTCGAGCACACGGGCCTGGACGAAACCTTCGAGATGATCCGCGACCAGTTCCACGCCTTCGCCGAGGAGAAGGTCACCCCCTTCGCCCACGAATGGCACCTGAAGGACCAGCTGATCCCGATCGAACTGGTCGAGGAGCTGGGCGCCCTGGGCGTGTTCGGCCTGACCATCCCCGAGGAATACGGCGGCAGCGGCATGGGCAAGACGGCCATGTGCGTGGTCTCCGAAGAGCTGTCGCGGGCCTGGATCGGCGTCGGCTCTCTGGCCACCCGCTCGGAGATCGCCGGCGAGCTGATCCTGACCGGCGGCACCGAAGCGCAGAAGCAATATTGGCTGCCGAAGATCTCGGACGCCTCGATCCTGCCGACGGCCGTCTTCACCGAGCCCAACACCGGCTCGGACCTGGGGTCACTTCGCACCCGCGCGACCCTGACCGGCGACCAGTACGTGGTGACCGGGAACAAGACCTGGATCACCCACGCCGCCCGCGCCGACGTCATGACCCTGCTGGTCCGCACCGAGCCCGACACCACCGACTATCGCGGCCTGTCCATGCTGCTGGCGCCCAAGCCGCGCGGCGTGGAGGGGAACGACTTCCCCGCCGACGGCATGAGCGGCGGCGAGATCGGGGTGATCGGCTATCGCGGCATGAAGGAATACGAACTCGGCTTCGACGGCTTCGCCGTGCCGGCCGAGAACCTGCTGGGCGGCGTGCCCGGCCAGGGCTTCAAGCAGCTGATGGCCACCTTCGAAAGCGCCCGCATCCAGACCGCCGCCCGCGCCGTCGGCGTCGCGCAAGCCGCGCTGGAGACCGGCCTCGGCTACGCCCTGGACCGCAAGCAGTTCGGCCAGGCGATCTTCGAATTCCCGCGCGTCCACAACAAGCTGGCCATGATGGCCGCCGAGATCATGGGCGTGCGCCAGCTGACCTATTTCGCCGCCCGCCAGAAGGACGAGGGCAAGCGCTGCGACCTGGAGGCCGGCATGGCCAAGCTGATCGCCGCCCGCGTCGCCTGGGCCGCCGCCGACAACGCCCTGCAGATCCACGGCGGCAACGGCTTCGCCATGGAATACGTCGCCAGCCGCCTGCTGGCCGACGCGCGGATCCTCAACATCTTCGAGGGCGCCGGCGAGATCCAGGCCCAGGTCATCGCCCGGCGGCTGCTGGAAGAGGGGAACTAGGACAAGGCCCGTCCTACAGGGCGTTGTAGATCGCGCGAGCGATCTCCGGGCTCATCAGGTAGTGGCGGATCGAGTGCTTGTCGTCCTCGTCATTGACGATGTCGGTTTCGTCGATCACGCCGTCGAAGCCGATGGCCGCCTTGGTGATCGCCCGGCCCAGCGTGACGAAGTCCTCCTTGTGCCGGCCGTTCAGCCACTTGCCGAGCGGGGGATTGGGCAGGGTTCCGCGCGGCGGGAGCAGCGGCCTGAACATCCCCACCGCCAGGGGCGACCCCAGGGTCACGTACAGGGGAACATTGCGGCCGCCTTGGGCGATGTGGCCCAGGATGCGGTAGCTGACCACCGTGCCGAGCGAATGGGCCACCACGACGGCCGGGTCATCCTTGTTGTCGCAGATCTGCGACTTGACCAGCGCGTCGATCTTGTCCCGGAGGCCCTCGTTTTCGATGTAGAGCGACGCCTGCCGCAGGAACAGCCGCGCCATGTACTTGCCCTTGGTGGGCAGGATCCGTTCCAGCAGTCCGCCCAAGGCCACGACCCAACCCTCATGCGGGACGCCCTGCTCGACGGCCTCGATCGGGACGCCGGTCGCCGCCGCGACGCGTGCGAGTTCCTCCTGGGTGACGCCCGCCGCCTCGGCGTATTCCCGCAGGAAGGCCACGGCGGCGGCGCGCCCCGCCTCGGTTTCGCCGCCCATGGCCACCGCCTCGCCCAGATGACCCTTCGACGCCGCGGCGAGCAGGTCCGCGTAATAGGCGACATCGATCGAGGGCTTGGATTTCGGCGTGAGGCCCAGGGCCTTCCAGCCGTCCTCCAGCGCCCGCCACCAATACGCCTCGATCTCTTGGGGCGTGTTGTCCTGGTTGTTGATGCCGTGGACGAAGACGAGGCGCATGGCGTGCTCCTAGGACGGACTTCCGTGAAACTCGGAAAAGGCTTGGCGCAGAGCCTGGCCGGCGTCGTGTCCGTCGATCGTGGCGATGGTCGAGTTGGACAGGTGGGACCTCAGCTCGACGCAGCGCCGATGGACGGCGTGATCGCTGCGGCCCAGCAACTGCCAGCCGGCGGGCAGGAGGGGCGTCAGGCCCGCGACCCTGACGCAGGTCGCCTCGGTCGCTCGCCAGATGAAGTCAGGCGCGCCGGGCGCCCGGGTCGGCGTTTCAAGCAGCGCGGGGACTTCGATATAGAAGCTGTGGCGACGCCTCCGAAGCGGAAGCCTGCTCAGCAGAGCGATGTCGAACGGCACGGCCTGATGATGGGCTTGGTAGAAGAAGGCCATCCGCCTGATGCTGTCGACATCGCCGATCTGCGCGTAGAGGTAGGCGGCGACGACGCCCAGCATCGGGTCAGCATGCTTTCCATCGCGCAGCGCGTGGGCGAGACGGCCGATGTCGTCGCCCGTCAGTATGCCGTTGTTCAGGCCTTTGAGGGCCTCGACGGACTCGCGATAGCGGTAGCCTTCGGGGTAGTAGACGGAGCCCCAGCACATCAGGTCCGCCCCGCGCACGACCCTGGCGGGATCGGCCGCGTCGATCGCGGTGCGGAAGGCCATGGCGCACCAGAGTCTCGGATAGCGCACCACGGGGGTGAAAAAGTCGCCGCACTGGATGACGGTTGGATCGGTTCGGGGAGTGTCCAGTCGATGCATGGTTCGGACGTCGCTCAGGACGGCGAGCACCGGGCCCTTGTCGATCTGCGGTTCCGGCAGGTCGGCGCTCCGGTCGATGAAAAGGAGGCCATCGCGATCGCGCTGAGGCATGCTGAAGACGACTTGGGCGGCGGCCTCGACCAGCGGGCCGCGCCACTCCGATCGCGACAGTTCTCGCCGCTCGGCGCGGAAGGTCTCGCGCTTCGATCCCAGCGGGGGGCCAGGCGGCCGCCCAGCTCCGGTCCCCGTGATCCCGAAGTTGCGTGGCTTCAGTGACTTGCCGAAGGTGGGATCGTCGCTCCCCCCGCCCCCAAGCCCGAAGGTCTCCTTCGTAGCGGGTGGAGCGGCGTGAGCGAACTCGACATAGGTGTTGTCGAACGGCCTGAAGCCTGGATTGCAGGCCGGCCGCTGCTTCTTGCCGGACGCGAGCGCGGCGGCGGGCACCTGAGCTTCGAGGTAGTAGGCCAGGCTCTGGCTCGAAATCGCCCTCCTGCCTGTCTGCAGATAGAGCTGATCCAACGAGAGCGGGTCTGGGTCGGAGGCCGACAGGGCCTGTGAAAGGGTGCGTGAAAACACGCAGTAGGCGGGCTCGCCGTTCTTCGCCGGCACGGCGAAAGACGGGGCGCCCTCGCGCGTCGAGTAGAAGGCGTCCTTATGCGCGGCCGCAGCGTCGCCCACATAGTTGTCGATCACATTGTCGGCGGTGGCGTTCTGGACCCAGGGCGTGCTGCAGGCGTCGCTGAACACGGCGATCTGCCTGGGCCCGTAGGTGTCCAGCGCATCGGTGAAGCCCAACACGCTGATGCGGCGGGTGTTCGGCCCGGCGGAGAGCACCCAGTGCTGGTCGCCCGGCGCGTACAGCCCGTGGCCGCAGAAATAGACGACGATCCTTGGCCTATCGAGCAGCACCTCCGCCGGCAGGGCCTCGCTGATCCGCCGCACCGTGACGGCGCGCTCCGCCTCCGGCAGCGTCGGATCATCGGTGATGACGACGCGGTCGTAGCCGCTCGATCCGGCCCATCGCACCATGTCGTCGACGCTAGGCAGCACGCCGTCCAGCGTGTCCAGGCCGTAGGCCCTGTGCACGCCGATGGCGATGAAGAGCGGCTTCTGCATTCTCCCCTCCGAAGCTCCACCATTGCGAGAATATATGAATTTCGCAACTGTAAAGTCTTGGTCAGGATCAAGTGGACGCGGGGCTCGGACCGCCTTCCCAAAGGAGATCTCCCAGGGGACAGATCACGCTCTGCCGCCCGGGCATGCTGCATTGCACACAGCAAAAAGGCCCGCGAACCAGGTTCGCGGGCCTTTTTCGATCCAGCCGCCGGAAGCGGCCGTTGGGTGTCTTAGGTCGCGGCGCGTTGCGCCTTGAGGGCCGAGATAGTCAGAACGATCAGGCTGAGCATTTTCTTCATCCAAGATAGGCGGGACATCAAATCGTCCCCATGGGCTCAATATAAGTGACAACGTTGTCATTCACAAGGCGCTTTGCTGCGGTGCAGCGTCGCAGGCGGCCTCCGCCGGGGGACATGCACAAACGCATGTCCCCCGGAAGGCTGTCATGGCGCCGCTTTACTTCGCGGGGTTCGGGGCCACATCTGGACCAAGCCTCATCCCGGACGACGCGCCCATGGTTGATCTTCGCCTCCGCATCCTGACCTTGGCCGCCGTCGGCGCGCTGAGCGCCGGGGCCGCGCAAGCCCAGCCCGTTACGGCCAAGCCCCTGTCCCTGGCTCAGCCGGCCAGGCCCCTGAACCTGACCGCGCCCGGCCTGCCGGTGCTCTACTCGCGCGCGCCGACGCCGCTGCCGCCCGGCGTGGCGCGGACCTCGGTCRAGGGCAAGGCCGGCGACGCCATGCTGGGCGCGGGCCTGCTGTGCGGCCTCAAGCCCAACGCCGACGACAGCGGCGCGGGCCGGGCCCGAGGATACGACCCCGACGGCAAGTTCGTCGGCGCCAAGCTGGCGTTCAGCTTCTAGGCGCCGCCTACAGCCGCACCCCGCCCAGYCAGGTCTGCCAGACCACCACGAAGCCGCCGTGCAGGATCACCGCCGGCCACAGCGAGCCCGTCCGCCAGCGCATCAGGGCGCAGCCCAGGCCCAGGATCGCGGTGCAGGCCAGGAAGTCCGGGCGCAGGAACATCGCGCCCTGGGGCAGGAAGGTCAGGGCCTCCAACGGATGCCAGGCGACGTAGAGGGCGGTCGAGATCGCGATCGCCGGCCAGGGCCGGGCGGCCTCGTCCCGTCCGGGCACCAGCAGGCCGCGAAACGGGATCTCCTCGCCCAGGGCCGGCACGAACAGCACGACCAGCAACCGCAGCGGCAGTCCGGGCGCGGTCGGGGTCAGGGCGTAGAGGCCGGTCGAAAAGCCGATGGCGGCCATCAGCCCGCCGGTGATCGCCGCGACCCCGCCGCACAGCGCCCAGCCGCGCGCGTCGGGCAGGGTGGTCAGGGATCGGCGCAGGCGGCGGAGGAGGGGCGGGATCATCCCGCGTACTCTAGCTCACCGCCCCCGCGCGTCGGCCAGGGGGATGTTATAGACCGGGGCCATTTCGACATCGATGTAGCGCTCGACGCGCACCGCGCCGCCGTCGTGGAAGTCGATGTCGGCCACGCAAACGAACGAGCCATACATGCCCACGGTCAGGGCGAATTGCTCATTGGCGCTGGAGACCACGTACTTCTCGCCGTACCGGCTGTCGCCCCACTTGTCGCCGAGGAAGTAGGTAACGCTCTTGACGTCGTTCAGCCGGCCGAAATTGCGGTGCGGGTGCAGGAAGATCGACACGTCGAAGACGCGGAAACCGTCGATGAACTCCTCCGGAGCCTTGGGCCGGATGGTGTGGACCAGCATCAGGTTGCGAGCCTTGCCATAGGCGGCGTGCCGGTGATCGACATCGGCCTTGGTCGCTTCCAGGATCTCGAAATCGGTGTCGCGGCCGACGATGACCTCGCCCTGCGGGGTGATCACCACGCCCTTCAGCTCGATCCCGCCGATCTTCAGTTCCGACGAGCTTTCCAGCTTGCGAATGGCCACGCCGATGATCTCGGTCAGGCGGCCGCGGAACAGGACCAGCACGCCCAGCACYAGGACCGGCCAGAACAGGTCGGCGCAGGCCGAGATCAGCTCCGACAGCTGCGAGATCAGGGGCTTGGCCGCGGGGGCCGCGGTGTCCATCGGGCGATCCTCGAAAGCCGACCGGTCTTCACGCGCACTGGGGCAAGCATCGGCGCCTGGAGGCGATCAGGCAAGCATCGCGGATCTAGCGGCGCGACGCCGTCGACAGCGTGGCGGCTTCGCGAGCGGTCAGCCGGTGGACGTCGCTGATCTCGCAGCGCTGCGAGCCCGTCGGCGTCCAGGCGATGGTCTCGGCCGCGTCGCCGGGGCAGACCAGGTCGCTCCCGTTGGCGCGCACGGTCAGCTTCTGGGCCGCGTCCAGGCCTGCGCAGTCGCCGGCCACCTTCAGCCGATAGATCGCGCCCTGCGGCGCCTGGACGTAGAGGGTGTTGGGGCCCGAGCGATTGACGCCGCTGATGAACTGGCCGTTGAAGCACTGCTTGGCGTTGTCGCGCGGCAGGGTGTTGGAATAGGCGCGCAGCTGGGCGGCGTGGTCGAAGACCTGGCCGTTGTCCGCCAGGGCGGGAACGGTCGACAGGGCCGTCGCGGCGACGGCCAGGAAGAGCATGGGCTTCACGGTCGGTTCTCCCGGTTGTTCCGCGAAACGCTAGATCGGAAACCCTTGTTACACAAGGCTCGCGACCGGCTCGCGGTGAACCCGCGCGCCTGGGGTTTACTTATATCAGTATTTGGTTATATAATACACAAGTTATATAGTGGAATGCTGCCGTGACCCCCTTTGACCAGTCCTTCGCCGCCCTGGCCGACCCCACCCGCCGCGCCATCATCGCGCGGCTGGCGCAGGGCGAGGCGACGGTGCAGGACCTCGCCCGCCCGTTTTCCATCAGCCAGCCCGCGATCAGCCGCCACCTGAAGGTGCTGGAAGAGGCGGGACTGATCGAAACCCGCATCGAAGGCACGGCTCGCCCCCGCCGCTTGAAAGCCGACGCGGTCGAAGCGCTCTGGGACTGGCTTGGCCAGTACCGGGCGCTTTGGGAGACGCAGTTCCAGAAGCTGGATGCGGTTCTCGACGGCCTGTCGGACGAACCCGACCAAACCCCTGCCGGCAACCTGAAAGGAGCCCATCATGACCCTGACTCTGGACCTGACTAAGCTGCAGCTCGTGCTGGACGGCGAAACCGACATCCTCTTCCGTCGCGATTTCGCCCATCCGCCCGCCCGTGTCTGGCGTGGGCTGACCGAGCCCGCCCTGATCCAGCAATGGCTGGGCGCGATGAAGCGCTGCGAGATGGACGCGCGTCCGGGCGGGGCCTTTCACTATGAATGGGAAGAGTTCTCTTTCTGGGGGCCGGTCGTGGCCGCCGACGCCCCGCATCACATGACCCATGTCGAGCATTTCAGCGGTGATGCGTCGTACCGTGTCGAGGTGACGATCGACCTGGTCGCGCGCGGGGCCGGGACCCGCATGACCCAGGTGATGCGCTATGCCGACGCCGAGGCGCGGGCCGCCGCGATCGCCGACGGCTTCACCGATGGCTTCGACGAGGTCTACGGCAAGCTCGAGGCGGCGCTGACGGCGGATTGACGGGCGTTAGGGGGCTCGCTGCCCTCGAGGGTGTATCAACATTCAGGCGCGCTCAATCATGCTCACCAAATTTGCCGTCATTCCCGCCCTTGTGGCGGGAACCCCTTTATCCGACGCAGGTGTGGGTGTGTGGCGCGCTGGCGCGCCAAGGCCTCTCACCGTCAGCTGAACGGGGTTCCGGCCACAAGGGCGGGAATGACGGATAAAGGAATGTTTCGCAGGCTGATGGACGGCCCGAAACCCTGAACGTCGTCAGCCCTAGGCCGCGGCCTCAGCGTCGTCGTCGCTCAGCAGGGCCGAGAGCACCACGGCCAGGCGTTCGGGCTTGATGGGCTTTTCGACGACGTCCTGCATGCCGGCGGCGATGTAGGTGGCCACATCGTTGGGATCGGCGTTGGCGGTCAGGGCGACGATCGGCGCGGCGCCGGCCCGGCCGGGCAGGGCGCGGATGGCGCGGGTGGCGGTCACCCCGTCCATGCGCGGCATCTTGATGTCCATCAGGATCAGGTCGAAGCGGCCCGACTTTGCGGCCTCGACGGCCTCGACGCCGTCGGCCACCTGTTCGGACGTGCAGTCGAACATCTCGCACAGGGCCTCGGCGACCATGCGGTTGGTGGCGTTGTCGTCGACGATCAGGATGTGGGCAGAGCGGGCGTCCATCACGGGCTCGTCGGAGTCGTCGGCCACGAGGATGGCCGCGGGGACGCTCAGCGAGAACTGCACGGTCAGGCCGGCGCCCATATTGGCCTCGGCCCGCAACGGGCCGCCCATGGCGCGGGTCAGGCCGTGGGCCAGGGCCATGCCGACGCCCAGGGCCAGTTCGTTGCTGTCTTCGATGCAGCCCGCGCCGAGCGGCGAGAACACCCGCGCCAGGCGGGCCTCGGCCGAGCCGGCGGTGTTGTCGCGCACCCGGCCTTCCAGCATCAGGCCGCCCTCGACGTCGTGAACCTTGAGGCTGGCCTCGATCACGCCGCGGCCGCTGGCCAGGGCGCTCTCGATCAGGGCGTCGAACACCTGAAGCACGCGGTCGGCGTCGATCAGGGCGGCGGCGTCGGGCGCGCCGTCATACGAGAAGAGCAGGGTGCTGCCGCCCTCGGCGGCGCGCGGGGCCCAGCGGGCCTCGACGGCGTCGCTGAGATCGCGCAGCAGGAACGGCGTCGGCGTCAGGGCCAGGCCGCCGGTCGCGGCGCGGCGCAGGTCCATCGCGCGGCCCAGCACCTGGCTCATGTCGCGGCTGGTGTCGCCGATGGCGCGGACATAGGCGCTGGCGTCGGGCGTCAGCCGCGACTGCTCCAGTCGTTCGGTGAAGGACAGGACGCCTTCCAGATGGTGGCCGATGTCGTGGGCCATGCGCTCGACCAGGGCCATGGCGTCGTCGGCCTCGCGCTGGCGGCGACGGTGCGAGGTGAGCAGCGAGTTCAGGCCGCCGACGCCCAGATAGTCGCCGGCCTCGTCGATCGCGACATAGGCGCTGCGGAAGATCGGGGTGGTGCTTTGGGCCAGGTAGTCGACGAAGACGGCGGACGACACGCTGGCCTCGACCGTGCGCGGCTCGTCGTCCATGACCTCGCGGACGGGGCGTTGCGCCAGGTCGGGCGCGACGGCCATCTGACCCAGGAACACGTCGCGATAGACCAGGCCCAGCGGCTTGCCGTCCACGACCACGGCGATGGCGGCGGCGTCGGCATAGACGTGGAACATCGCGGCGACCTCCGCGCAGGGGGTCGCGGGGTCGATCGGAGCTCGGCGGTCGATTAGGCGGGCGAGCGTGTCCATGCAGCCGTTCGGCGAGGCGTCGTTGGGAGCTCACCTTCGCCGGTTGGCGTTGCGGAGTCGTAAATGGCCGGCTCGGCGGCAAATTACCCCGCGACGGGCGATGTTGAAAAACCGTCACGGAAGCGGAATAGACGCGTCACCTGAAAACAAGCGACGCCGCAGACGCGAGTCCTAGCGGCGCCTTCGGTCTCAGGGGATCTACGATGCTGTACAAGTCCGTCAGCCTGCTGGCGCTCGCCGCCTGTCTTGCGTTCGCCACGCAGGTGAAGGCGGCCGAAGCGCCGTCCGTGGCCGCGGCCGAAGCGCCGGCTGGATCCCCGGAGAGCAGCGAAGTCGATGCGCTCGTCGTCGTCGGCAGCGGCCAGACCCGCTCGGTCGTGACCCTGCTGCCGTCGAACCTCGAGACCCTGCCGCCGGGGACCAGCGTGCAGAAGGCGCTGAACTTCCTGCCGGGCGTGATGGCCCAGTCGATCGACGCGCTGGGCCTCAACGAGCAGTCGCTGTCGCTGCAGGTGCGCGGCTTCAACACCACCCACCTGGGCTACACGCTGGACGGCATGCCGCTCGGCGACGGCGCCTACAACAACTACAACGGCCTGACCATCAGCCGCGCGCTGATCTCCGAGAACCTGGGCCGCGCCGATCTGGCGACCGGCATCGCCGGCCTCGGCATCGCCTCGACCAGCAACCTCGGCGGCGCGCTGCTCTACACCTCCAGCGATCCGCACCAGGCGATGGGGGTTTCGGCCAGCCAGAGCTTCGGCAGCGAAGACGCCGCGCGCACCTTCGTGCGCATCGACTCCGGCGAGCACGGCGGCCTGTCGGCCTATCTCTCCGGCCAGTACAGCCAACAGGACCTGTTCGTGAACCAGGCCGCCTGGAACAAGTCCACCGGCAAGCAGATCAACGGCAAGCTGGTCTACCGGTTCGGCGACGTCGGCAAGATCACCGCCTTCGCGGACATTTCGCGCACCAACCAGGCCGACGACGCCTACCTGTCCAAGGACATGGTCACGCGGCTCGGCTGGGACTGGGGCGGCTACGCGCCGAACTGGCCGTCCTATCTGGGCGTCGCCTATTGCGGGGTGACCGCGCCGACCGCGCCGACCAAGTG